>NZ_JBHWGV010000036.1:18953-55247 GCF_042732955.1 Kitasatospora sp. NPDC059747
GCTGGGGGGGTGCTGGTTTTCCTCCGCGGGGTTCCTTCATTCATGGCGGCGGTCCCCGCCGGCGTGGCAGTGGGGGGTGGGTTCGACGTCCGTGCGGCCGTCGGGGGCGCCCCCCACGGATCTGGGCACGTAGCGGGCGGAGTCGCGGTTGTCCCGGACGGTGTCGGCGACGTCCGCCTCGGGCCAGTTGCGGACGGCGCCGCTGGCCGCGTCGTGGGAGGTGTAACAGCCGTCGACGGCGCGGGCGTACGGGTCGAGCAGCAGCTTGGCCGGGTTCCAGCGGGCGCCGGTCCACGGGTCCCAGCGGCCGTGCACGCGGAAGCCGTACCGCGTGCCGGGGCGCACGCCGGGCAGGAAGCCGTGCCAGATCTGGAAGTCCTGTTCGGTGAGGCGGTGCCGGCTCTCCTTGCCGTCCTCGTCGAACAGGCACAGGTCGACGGCCTCGGCGCCGGCCGCCCAGAGCGCGAAGTTGGTGCCGGGGCCGCCGAGCCGGTCGGTGCGGAAGCGGGCGCCGAGCGGCTGCCAGTCGCCGGGCCACGGTGGCTCGGCGGTCCGTCCGCCGCGCGTCCGCACACCGGCTTCCAGCTCCTGCCCTGACGCCATGGCCGTGCCCTCCCTGGCCGGGGTGTCCCGGACCCCGTGCCCTTCCTCATTCCCGGTTTGCACTGATCGGAAGCGGCTGAACGGGGGCTTACCGGCGGATGGCGGCCGAGGGGTGCGGGCCGTGGGGTGCCCGGGTCGGCGCGGGGCGCCCGCGCGGCCCGGGGGGCGGGCGCCGGCCGGCCCGCGCCGCCGTGTCCGGTCCCGGGGCTCCTCGTTGTTCCGGATATCGGAACGACACGGCTGGAGGCCCCCGGAATGCGGCGCCGAGGACGGGTTTGGGCGCGGCGGGCGGTGGCGGCGGCCTGGTGCCTGGCCGCGCTCACGGGCTGCGGCAGCGGCGGCGCCCCGGCCGCGCCCGCCAACGACGGGGCCCCGCCCGGGGTGCACACCCCGCCCCCGCCGCCGTCCCGGGCGGTGCTCGCCGCCCTCCCCGCCGACGGCGCCCAGGACGTGCCGCCGGACGGGCCGGTGCGGGTGACGGTCGCGCAGGGCAGGCTGGTCTCCGTCCGGCTCGCCGACAGCAGGGGCACCGAGGTCCCCGGCACCGTCGCCCCGGACGGCGCGGCGTGGACGCCGGACGGCCCGCTGCCGCTCGGCACCGCGTACACCCTGGACGCCGTCGCCGAGGACGGGCAGGGCCAGAAGGCGGCCCAGCACTCGGCGTTCTCGACCGTCGCCCGCGCGCACACCTTCGTCGCCTTCTTCACCCCCGAGGACGGCTCCACGGTGGGTGTCGGGATGCCCGTCTCGCTGCGCTTCAGCCGTCCGGTCACCGACCGGGCGGCGGTGGAGCGGGCGGTGCGGGTGAGCGCGGACCCGCCCGTCCCGGTGGCCGCGCACTGGTTCGGCGGCCAGCGGCTGGACTTCCGCCCGCAGCGGTACTGGGCGGCCGGGACGAAGGTCACGGTGGAGCTGCGGCTGAAGGACGTGCAGGGCGCGCCGGGGGAGTTCGGCACCCAGACCAAGGACCTGCGCTTCACGGTCGGCCGGGCCCAGGTGTCCACGGTGGACCTCGACGCGCACACCCTGACCGTCCGCTCCGGCCAGGGCGGCAAGGTGCTGCGGGTGCTGAAGGTGTCCGGTGGCAGCCCCGACCACTCCACCTACCGGGGCGTGCTGGTGGTGTCGGAGAAGTACCGGGAGACCCGGATGAACTCGCAGACCGTCGGCATGGGCGACGAGTACGACATCAAGGACGTCCCGCACGCGATGCGGCTGACCGCCTCCGGCACCTTCATCCACGGCAACTACTGGGCGGATCCCGGGGTGTTCGGCACCGCGAACACCAGCCACGGCTGCATCGGCCTCGCCGACACCAAGGGCGGGACGGGCAAGGACACCCCGGCCGGCTGGCTGTTCGAGCACACCATCCCGGGGGACGTGCTGGAGGTGAAGGCCTCCGCCGGGGACGTCGTGCCGCCGCAGAACGGGCTCAACGACTGGAACGTGCCGTGGGCCCAGTGGGTGGCCGGCAGCGCGCTGCCGCCGTCCCACTAGCGCCGGGAGCCTTCACGACTGCTTCACCCACCTCCCCCCGGAGTTCACCCGGACGGCCCGGTTATCCTGCTCCGACGTGCCGGGACCCGGCGCGAAAGATCGGCGCCCGGTGCAACTTTCGGGGGCACTCGCCGCGTCAAGTGAGTGAATACCGGGAGGGGAGAAACCGTGAAGACGGGTACGACGGCCGGCGCCGCGATACGCAGGGGTGCGGTGGCACTGGCCATGGGCGGGGTGCTGCTGCTCACCGCGGCCTGCAACGACGACAACGGGGGCGGCGACAAGGCGTCGGGGGGCAGCACGACGGCGGCCGACGGCGCCGCGGCCCCGGCGGCCTCGCAGGCCGCACCGAAGACCTCGGCCGCGGTGCTGGCCGTGGCACCGAAGGACGGCGCCCAGGACGTCGCGCCGAGCAACGGGCTGCAGGTGGGCGTGTCCAACGGCAAGCTCACGTCGGTCGAGGTGACCGACAAGGACGGCAAGCCGGTCGAGGGCGCGATCACCCCGGACGGCACCGGCTGGAAGCCCGCGGCGGCGCTCGCCGTCGGCATGGCGTACAAGGTGAACGCGCAGGCCAAGGACGCCGACGGCCTGGTGGCCGCGTCCACGACGACCTTCACGACGCTGACGCCGGAGAAGAAGGTCTCCACCAACGACAACATCAGCGACGGCGCCACCTACGGCGTCGGCATGATCGTCTCGGTGAACTTCACGAAGGACGTCAAGAACAAGGACGCCGTCGTCAAGGGCATCACCTTCGAGAGCAGCAACGGCACCGAGGTGAAGGGCCACTGGTTCGGCGACCGCCGGGTGGACTTCCGTCCGGCGGAGTACTGGAAGCCGGGCACCAAGGTCACCATCAAGTACCGGTTGAAGAACGTCGAGGTGTCGCCCGGTGTCTACGGCGACGTGGACAAGGACGAGCCGTTCACCATCGGGCGCTCGATGGTCTCCACCGCGGACGCCAAGACGCACCAGATGACCGTCGAGCGGGACGGCAAGAGCACCACCGTGCCGGTCACGCTGGGCGCGGACGCGACGCCGTCCTGGGGCGGCACCATGGTGATCATGTCCAAGGAGAAGGTCACCCGGATGAACTCGCAGACCGTCGGTCTCGGCGGCGAGTACGACATCCAGGACGTGCCGCACGCGATGCGGCTGACCACGTCCGGCACGTTCGTGCACGGGAACTACTGGGCCAAGAACAACCCGTTCGGGAACCTGAACGGCAGCCACGGCTGCGTCGCGATGTCGGACGTGCAGGGCGGCAGCGACTCCTCGGTCGCCGGCAGGTTCTACAACGACTCGATGGTCGGCGACGTCGTCAAGGTCGTGAACACCAAGGAGAAGACCGTCTCGCCCTCCAACGGGCTGGGCGGCTGGAACGTCGCCTGGGCGAACTGGTAGGACTTACCCGGCAATAGGCCCGGGTAGTCCCGTATCGTCACTGCTTTTCCGTCGAGCGGCCCGATCCTCACCCGTTGGGGTCGGGCCGCCGGCGTTTTCCGAGCGCGAAGCCCCTCGAATGGCGCAACCTTTCCGGTGGCCAGCGCGTGTATTGGTCGGGCCCGCTGGGTCCGAACGGGGTGTTTGAGGGAGGGATCGACGTGAAGTCGATACGCAGGGTGATGGCCGTCGGTCTGGTCGGCGGAATGATGGTCCTGACGGCGGCGTGCAACAACAACGACGGCGGCGGGAGCGCGGCCAAGGCCGACCTCGGGGGCGGCGCGGCCTCCGCGGCTCCCTCGGCGGCCGGCACGAGCGCGGCGCCGAAGACGTCGCAGGCCGTGGTGTCCATCGAGCCGAAGACCGGCTCGGTCGACGTCGCGCCGGACGCGCTGAAGGTCGGCGCGACGGGCGGCAAGCTCACCACCGTGAAGGTGAGCGACAAGAGCGGCAAGGAGATACCCGGCACGATCGCCGCCGACGGCTCCAGCTGGACCCCGTCCGCCGGGCTCGCGGTCGGCACCTCCTACCAGGTGAGCGCGATGGCCGCGGACGCCAACGGCGCCGTGGCGCAGGCCGACAGCAGCTTCACCACGCTGACCCCGACGGCGCTGGCCAAGGCCGCCGACAACGTCGACAACAACGCGACGTACGGCGTCGGCATGATCGTCTCGGTGAACTTCAGCAAGGACGTCAAGAACAAGGACGCGGTCCTCAAGGGCATCACCTTCGAGAGCAGCAACGGCACCGAGGTGAAGGGCCACTGGTTCGGCGACCGCCGGCTGGACTTCCGCCCCGCCGAGTACTGGAAGTCCGGTACCAAGGTGACGGTGCACTACCACCTGGGCAGCGTCGAGATCGCCCCCGGCGTCTACGGCAGCGACCGCGACGAGCCCTTCACCATCGGGCGCTCGCAGGTGTCCACCGTCGACGCCAAGACCCACAGGATGACGGTCGTGCGGGACGGCCAGTCCTCCGACATCGACATCACCTCCGGCTCGGACGCGCACCCGACCTGGAACGGCACCATGGTCATCGAGTCCAAGGAGGGCGTGGTGCGGATGCAGTCCAGCACCCTGCCCGGGATGACCGGCGCGCCGTACGACCTCCAGGTGCCGCACTCGATGCGCCTCACCGACTCGGGCACCTACATCCACGGCAACTACTGGTCGGACGCCTTCGGCGAGGACAACGTCAGCCACGGCTGCGTCGGCCTCAAGGACGTCAAGGGCGGCGGCGACTCCACCTCGATGGGCAAGTTCTACGACGGCTCGATCGTCGGCGACGTCGTGATCGTGAAGAACTCCAGCAAGAGCGAGACGCTCGACCCGTCGAACGGTCTGAGCGGCTGGAGCCTGCCCTGGGCCTCCTGGTAGCCACCGGGCACCACGCGTTCCCCGCGACCCGGGACCGGCCTCGTGCCGGTCCCGGGTCGTCGTTTTGCCGCCCGCCCGTCGCCCCCTCTTGCACGGGGCATATGCCGAATCGGTCGTGATCGTTTGCTCATTGTCCGTACGCGGCTGCTTGCGTTCCGCAATGATGGGTCGCATGGCGGGTTGGGGCGAAACAGATCAGTCATCAGTTCCGGGAGCCGGAATGGTCGCGGAGGCGTCCTGGATCGACGTCCCGGGCGCGCTGTCGGCGCTGGAGCGGCTCAGCTCCGGGGAACTGGAGGAGATGTACTTCGGCAGGCTGTGCGACCAGTCCGCGCCGGGCGAGGTGCGGCTGCCGTCCCGGGCGGAGTCCGCTCAGGTGGCCCGCCGGCTGGTGCTCTCCGTCCTGGAGTCCTGGGACCTCCACCAGCACCTGGAGGCGGGGGAGTTACTCACCAGCGAGCTCGTCTCCAACGCCGTGCGGCACGCCGCCGGCCGCACGATCGGGCTCCAGGTGATCCGCAAGCCGGGCTGGCTGCGGGTCGAAGTCCGGGACTCCTCAAGGGCGTTGCCCTGCGTGATCCTCGCCGAGCCGCTGCCCGTCACCGAGCGGGGGCGCGGCCTGAAGGTGGTCGACGACCTCGCCGACCGGTGGGGTGCGGACCTGCTGCCGCGGGGCAAGGGCGTCTGGTTCGAGCTGAAGATCCGCGAGCGCCACTGACGCGGCAGGGTCCGGAAAACACGCAGGGCCCCCTGGAATCGCCGTGGTCCGGCGGATGGGGGCCCGTGCAGGTCATCGCGCCGGCCAAGGGGGTGCGTGCCGCGCGATGGGCGTCGACTGTGCCAGGTCGGGCCAGTCGAAGTCCGATGTGTCGACTATGGCACGGATCTCAGCATGTGGGCAAACCGGGCAGCTTGGATTGAAAGGTTTGTAACCTACTTCACCTTGGGAATTTGCATAGGTTAACGATGTCGCCTGTGAATATTCATAAATGATCGCCCCCGAGGGGGGCGCCCGACCGGTGTCGCCGTCCCCGTGCAGGTGGGGGCGGCCGTTAACGCTTTCGGGCGAGCGTGCACCATGCGCCGTTGACGTAGCATCGGGGGCGTGAACCCGTACTGGCGCGTCGCGCTGCCACCGCTCCGCGCCTGAGCGGGCGCGCGCAGGTGATCTGACCCGCGGCCCCGGCCGGCCCCTGCCGCCGGGGGTCCGTCGCGTGCGCCCGTTTTCGAAACCAGTCCCAAGACGGTCTTCGACGACGGAAGTTCACCACTGTGCCGAACCGCACCCGTACCCGCACGCCCTCCCGCCCCGCCCCCACCCCCTCGGCGGCTCCCGCCCCCGGCCGCCTGCGCGGTCCGCTGCCGATCCTGGCCGCCGCCGTGCTCTGGGGCACCACCGGGACGGCGAGCTCCCTCGCGCCCGCCGGCGCACCCCCGGCGGTCCTCGGGGCCGCGGCGCTCGTCCTCGGCGGGCTCCTCCTGTTCCTCTCCAGCCGCGACGCCCGCGCCCTGCCCGGGGCGTGCACCCGCGGCGAGCGCCGGCTGCTCGCCCTCGGCACCGTCGCGGTGGTGGGTTACCCGCTCACGTTCTACCCGGCCGTGACGCGCACCGGTGTCGCCGTCTCCACCGTGATCGCGCTCGGCAGTGCCCCCGTGTTCACCGGCTTCCTCGGCTGGATCGCCGGGCGGCAGCTACCGGGCACCCGGTGGGCCGTCGCCACCGCCGCCGCCGTCCTCGGCTGCGCGGTGCTCGTCCTCGGGCCCGGACTCACCGGCGCCGGCGCGCCCGTAGACCTCCTCGGCGTCCTGCTGGCCGCCCTCTCCGGGCTCTCGTACGCCGCGTACTCGCTCATCGGGGGCGCGCTGATCGCGCGCGGGCACGCGTCGGGCGGGGTGATGGGCGCGATGTTCGGCGCGGCCGCGGTGCTCGTGCTGCCCGTCCTGGTGTTCGGCGGCGGGCCCTGGCTCGTCTCGCTCCGGGGGGCGGCCGTCGTGCTCCACCTGGCCGTGATCACGACCTTCCTCGCGTACCGCCTCTTCGGCCACGGCCTGCGCCGCACCACGGCCCAGACCGCCACGACGCTCACCCTCGCCGAGCCCGCCGTCGCCGCCCTCCTCGGCGTCGCGGTGCTCGGCGAACGGCTGCCGGCCGTCTCGTGGTCGGGCCTCGGCATCCTGGCCGCCGGGCTGGCCTTCCTCGCCTTCGGGTGATCTTGGCGGGTCGTCGGCGCGGCCCCGGGCGGTCGGCGGGCCACTTCGGTATCTCTTGCCGGGACCGGGAGTTGGTGGACGAAGCGTTCGTCCTTCGTCCGCCGACTCCGTGACGACCGGAAGGATTTGCCGACCATGAAGCTCGTACGACGGATCGCCGCCGCGGCCACCGGCCTCACCCTCGCGCTGGGTGGTGTCGTCGCCCTCGCGCCGGCCGCGAGCGCGACCCCGCAGGGCTGCTTCTACTACGTCCTGGAGAACAAGCCGGACGCCGACCCGCAGATCGCGGAGGACGCCTGCCAGATCGGAGCGGCCGGGGGACAGGCTGCCTTCCAGAGCTGTTACCACCTCCTGCGGGAGGACTACGTCCCCGCCGTCATCGCCGGCAACGCCTGCCGCCGCGCCGCGCAGGAATAGCGGCAGGCGGGCCGGCCGCCGCAACACAACGGGCCCCCGGACGGTCACGCCGTCCGGGGGCCCGCCGTCACGCCGGGGCGATCAGCACTCGATGACGTTCACGGCGAGGCCGCCGCGGGAGGTCTCCTTGTACTTGATCTTCATGTCGGCGCCGGTCTCCTTCATCGTCTTGATCGCCTTGTCGAGCGAGACGTGGTGCCGGCCGTCGCCGCGCAGGGCCATGCGGGCGGCGGTGACGGCCTTGACGGACGCCATGCCGTTGCGCTCGATGCACGGGATCTGGACCAGGCCGCCGACCGGGTCGCAGGTGAGGCCGAGGTTGTGCTCGATGCCGATCTCGGCGGCGTTCTCGACCTGCTCGGGGGAGCCGCCGAGGACCTCGGCGAGGCCGCCCGCGGCCATCGAGCAGGCGGAGCCGACCTCGCCCTGGCAGCCGACCTCGGCGCCGGAGATGGAGGCGTTCTCCTTGAACAGCATGCCGATCGCGCCGGCCGCGAGGAGGAAGCGGACGATGCCGTCGTCGTCGGCGCCCGGGATGAAGTTCAGGTAGTAGTGCAGGGTGGCGGGGATGATCCCGGCCGCACCGTTGGTCGGCGCGGTGACCACCCGGCGGCCGGAGGCGTTCTCCTCGTTGACCGCCATCGCGTAGAGCGTCACCCACTCCATCGCGTTGGCCGGGCCGATGCCCTCGGCGCGCAGCGCGCGGGCCGCGGCCGCCGCCCGGCGGCGCACCTTGAGGCCGCCCGGCAGGATGCCCTCGCGGGACATGCCGGCGCGGACGCACTCCTGCATGACCTGCCAGATCTCCAGCAGCCCGGTGCGGATCTCCTCCTCGCTGCGCCAGGCCTTCTCGTTCTCCAGCATCAGGCCGGAGATCGACAGCCCGGTCTCGCGGGTGAGGCGCAGCAGCTCCTCGCCGGTGCGGAAGGGGTACTTCAGCGCGGTGTCGTCCGGCTTGACCCGGTCGGCGCCGATCGCGTCCTCGTCGACGACGAAGCCGCCGCCGACCGAGTAGTAGGTCTTCTCCAGCAGCGTCGAGCCGTCGGCCGCGAACGCCCACAGGGTCATCCCGTTGGCGTGGTACGGCAGCGAGCGGCGCCGGTGCAGGATCAGCTGGGTGTCGGGGTCGAAGTCGATCGGGTGCTCGCCGAGCAGGCTGAGCCGCTTCTCGGCGGTGATCCGCTCGACGTCCCGGTCGGCCTGGTCGACGTCGACCGTGCGCGGGGAGTTGTTCTCCAGGCCGAGCAGGACGGCCTTCGGGGTGCCGTGGCCGTGGCCGGTGGCGCCGAGCGAGCCGTACAGCTCGGCGCGGACGCTCACCACCCCGGGCAGCAGGCCTTCGGACCGCAGCCGCCGGGCGAACATCCGGGCGGCGCGCATCGGGCCGACCGTGTGGGAGCTCGACGGGCCGATACCGATGGAGAAAAGGTCGAAGACACTGAGGGCCACGGGGGGACGTCCTTGTCTGGTCTCGTGGACGGACATTGCGTTGCTGTGCGTAGGCGCAGCATGAGGAGGGGCACCGCGCGTCTTTCCAGTGTGCGCGGTGCCCCGGAAACTCCCGTGGACGACCGGCGTGAGGCCGGTCACCCACCCCCGGCGATCAGAGGTTCGGGTAGAGCGGGTACTTCTCGGCCAGCGCGGTGACGCGGGCCTTCAGGCCGGCGGCGACGGTCTCGTCGAAGCCCGGCTTGAGGGCCTCGGCGATGATGTCGGCGACCTCGCGGAAGTCCTCGGCGCCGAAGCCGCGGGTGGCGAGGGCCGGGGTGCCGATGCGCAGGCCGGAGGTGACCATCGGCGGGCGCGGGTCGTTCGGGATCGCGTTGCGGTTGACCGTGATGCCGACCTCGTGGAGGCGGTCCTCGGCCTGCTGGCCGTCGAGCTGGCTGTTGCGCAGGTCGACCAGCACCAGGTGCACGTCGGTGCCGCCGGACAGCACGGAGGCGCCGGCCTCGGCGACGTCGGCCTGCAGCAGGCGCTCGGCGAGGATCCGGGCACCGTCCAGGGTGCGCTGCTGGCGCTCCTTGAACTCCTCGGACGCGGCGACCTTGAACGCGACGGCCTTGCCCGCGATCACGTGCTCCAGCGGACCGCCCTGCTGGCCGGGGAAGACCGCGGAGTTGATCTTCTTGGCCCACTCGGCCTTCGACAGGATGACGCCGCCGCGCGGGCCGCCCAGGGTCTTGTGGGTCGTGGTGGTGACGACGTCCGCGTACGGCACCGGGTTCGGGTGCAGGCCCGCGGCCACCAGGCCGGCGAAGTGCGCCATGTCCACCATGAGCAGGGCGCCGACCTCGTCGGCGATGCGGCGGAACTCGGCGAAGTCGAGCTGGCGCGGGTAGGCGGACCAGCCGGCGATGATCAGCTTCGGCTGGTGCTCCTTGGCGAGGCGCTCGACCTCGGCCATGTCGACCTGGCCGCTCTTCTCGTCGACGTGGTACGCGGCCACGTTGTAGAGCTTGCCGGAGAAGTTGATCTTCATGCCGTGGGTCAGGTGACCGCCGTGGGCCAGGCTCAGGCCCAGGATGGTGTCGCCCGGCTGGATCAGCGCGAACATCGCGGCGGCGTTGGCCTGCGCGCCCGAGTGCGGCTGGACGTTGGCGTGCTCGGCGCCGAACAGGGCCTTGACGCGGTCGATCGCGATCTGCTCGACGACGTCGACGTGCTCGCAGCCGCCGTAGTAGCGGCGGCCGGGGTAGCCCTCGGCGTACTTGTTGGTGAGCACCGAGCCCTGGGCCTCCATGACCGCCACCGGGGCGAAGTTCTCGGAGGCGATCATTTCCAGGGTGGTCTGCTGGCGGTGCAGCTCGGCGTCGACCGCGGCGGCGATCTCCGGGTCGAGCGAGTGCAGGGATTCGTTGAGAACCGTCATGGTGTGGTCTTCCCGGGGCGAAGGAGGAATCGGGACCGCCGCGCGAAGTGCGCCCTCGGAAGGGCGGCGGCGGGTGACGGGTGGGCGGTGAGGGGGGCGGGCCGCCGCGCTGCGGCCCGCCGCGCCAAGGGCCTGGTCAGCCGCCGATGAAGGCGGTGTACTCGTCGGCGCTGAGCAGCTCGTCGGTGGACTCCACCTTGACCTTGAACAGCCAGCCGCCCTCGAACGGGGCGCTGTTGACCAGGGCGTTGTCGTCCAGGACGTCCTGGTTGACCTCGACGACCTCGCCGGTCACCGGGGAGTACAGGTCGCTGACCGACTTGGTGGACTCCAGCTCGCCGCAGGTCTCGCCGGCGGTCACCTCGTCGCCGACCTCGGGCAGCTGCACGTAGACGATGTCACCGAGCGCGTCCGCGGCGTGCTTGGTGATGCCGACCGTCGAGACACCGTCCTCGGCGGCCGTCAGCCACTCGTGCTCCTTGGTGTACTGCAGGTGCTGGGGGTTGCTCATGGCGTCATTCTCCAGGATGGGAAGCGGGTACGACGAAGCGGGCCGCCGCGCGGACGGCTTCGTCGCGGATCAGTGGTGACCGAGGGCCCGGGAAGATCCTCAGCGGGCGCGCTTGTAGAACGGCAGGGCGACGACCTCGACCGGCTCGTGCTTGCCGCGCACGTCCACCGCGACGGCGGTGCCGGGGGCGGCGTGGGCCGCGTCCACGTAGGCGATCGCGATCGGCTTGCCCAGCGTCGGGGACGGCGCGCCCGAGGTGATCCGGCCGATCGGGGCGCCGTCGGCGGAGACCACCGTGTACTCGGCGCGCGGCACGCGCTTGCCCTCGGAGACCAGGCCCACCAGGACGCGCGGCGGGGTCGACTCCGCCTCGGCGGCGGCCTTCTCCAGGGCCTTGCGGCCGACGAAGGCGCCGTCGTTGGTGGTCTTGTCGAAGCGGACGACCCGGCCGAGGCCGGCGTCGAACGGGGTCAGGTCGGTGGAGAGCTCGTGCCCGTACAGCGGCATGCCCGCCTCCAGGCGCAGGGTGTCGCGGCAGGACAGGCCGCACGGCACCAGGCCGTGGCCCTCGCCGGCGGCGGTCAGCGCCTGCCAGACCGGCTCGGCGTCGGCCGGGGCGCAGAAGATCTCGAAGCCGTCCTCGCCGGTGTAGCCGGTGCGGGCGAGCAGCACGTCCCGGTCGGCCACCCGGGCCGGGAGGATCGCGTAGTACTTCAGGCCGGGCAGGTCGGCCTCGGTGGTCTTC
The DNA here is from genome assembly GCF_042732955.1 of Kitasatospora sp. NPDC059747. Classification (NCBI taxonomy): domain Bacteria; kingdom Bacillati; phylum Actinomycetota; class Actinomycetes; order Kitasatosporales; family Streptomycetaceae; genus Kitasatospora; species Kitasatospora sp. NPDC059747. The sequence continues at coordinate 30,632 of NZ_JBHWGV010000036.1, forward strand.
GCGAGGATCGCGGTGGACTCCGGGCCCTGGACGGCGATCAGCGCGTAGGTGTCGCGGTCGTCGGTGACGACGGCGTCGAAGCCCTTGGCGCGGGCGATCAGCTCGTCCAGCACCAGCTGGGCGTTGGAGGCGTTGGCGACGACGAGGAAGGAGTCCTCGCGCAGGCGGTAGACGATCAGGTCGTCCAGGATGCCGCCGTCCTCGGCGCAGATCATGGTGTAGCGGGCGCGCAGGACGCCGAGGGCGGAGACGAAGCCGACCAGCGCGTGGTCCAGCATCTCGCCGGCCTGCGGGCCGGTCACGGTGATCTCGCCCATGTGGGACAGGTCGAACAGACCGGCCTTGGTGCGGACGGCGAGGTGCTCCTCGCGCTCGCTGCCGTAACGCAGCGGCATGTCCCAGCCGGCGAAGTCGGTCATGGTCGCGCCGAGGGCGCGGTGCAGCGCGTCGAGCGCGGTGAGGCGGAGGGACGACATGGCCTGGGAACTCCTCGGTCTGGGCACTCAGGGGTGCACGCGCCGGACCGGACCCGCTCGGGGACCGACTCCTGCGCGCGGGCATGCGGCGGCGTGGGTCTCCCCATCTGTCGTCGAACCTGAGAGCTTCACCGCGCAGCGGCCCGTCGCTGTTTCCAGCTTTCCGGACAGGATGGCGGCTTGCACCGTGGGTGGGCGCACGACAGGCCGTGCGCCGCTTTCCAGATGTGCCTAACCCGTGCGGTAGGGGGGCCTGAGAGATTCCGGGGAGGACTTGCTCCTTCGGCGCCGGCCGTGCCACCAGACGGGGCACTCCGGACTCTCCCGCGCGGGTTCGAGCGGCCGGTATGGAGTTAGTGGGGCCGACTGCGCACGACGCCGTCGGACGCGCACATCATGGCACGTCCGCGGCACCGATGGGAGGGGGGACCCGGTCACACACCACAGGGGACCCGGCCACACGCCACACAAGGGAACACGCACCCTAGACTGCTGCGCGTCGGCAGCAGTGGGCGGCCGACCGGCAGAGGGCGGTACAGGGGCGCATGGGGTACCCGGTGGAGCAGCAGCAGGGGTGGGGCGGCCCGGACACGCCGCCGCCGGGCGGGGCCTGGCCGGCCAACGAGCTGGAGCAGGTGCTCACCGCCGCGCTGGGCGATCCGGGCGCGACGCCGCGGGTGGTCGAGGTGCTGGCCCGCAGCCAGGTGTGGATCCCGCTGCCCGCCGGCGGCGACCCGCAGGGGCAGTCGCTGGACCTGCCGACGATCGAGCTGGGCGGCGAGCCGTACGTCCCGGTCTTCTCCTCGCAGGAGGTGTTCCTCCAGCAGGCGCCGGGGATGGCGTTCGCGGTCGCCCCGGCCTGGGAGTTCGCCCGCGGGCTGCCGTTGGGCGTCGGGATCGCCGTCAACCCCGAGGCCGCGGTGGGCATCCCGGTGCCGCCGCAGGGCGTCGCCGAGCTGCGCCGCGGTCCGCGCGAGGACCGCTGGGAGGACCCCTCGGCGCCGACCGGTGGCCGGGTCGCGCTGCGCGAGCCCGTGCCGGGGGAGGACCCGGAGCACTTCCTGGCCGTCTGCCGGGCCGAACTCGCCGCCCTGCCGGGAGTGTTGACCGCGCGCCGCGCGCTCGCGAGCATCGAGGGCGAGCCGACCGTGATGTTCATCGGCGTGCAGCTGGACCCGGCCGCCCCGGCCGACCCGGCGGCGGTGAACGAGGCGCTCGGCCGCGCGCTGGGAACCGCGCCGCTGCCCGGCGGCGTCCACCTCGTGCTGCTCGACCTCGCCGACGATCCGGTGGTCGAGTGGCTGCTCACCCGGGTGCTGCCGTTCTACGCGCGGGTGTGACGGGGTCCGTTCGTAGGCACGTCGCCGTGGCGTCGGCCGGTGCCGCGCCATAGGGTGCGTGCAGACGGCCGACGGGCCGGCGGCAGGTGAGGAAAGAGGCGCGGCGAGGTGGGCGCATGAGTGCGGGAGCGGTGTCCGGTGGTGCACCGGGGCCCTGGGGCCAGGCACCGGCCGGACGCCCCGGCGCGGATCCGGGCGTGCTGGAGCGCGCGCTGCGCGAGGTCGCGCCGGAGCGCTACGAGGCGTACGAGCAACTGCTCCGCGCCCTGGCCGAGGGCCAGGTCTGGATGCTGCTGTGGCACGGCACCCCGGGCAGCCCGGACGCCCAGTACGGGAACATGGAGATCAGCGGCCACGGCTACGCGCCGGCCGTCACCTCCCCCGAGCAGCTGGCGGCCTCCGGCTGGGCGCGCGCCCACGAGGTCGTCTCCGGGCGCGAGATCGCCGCGTCGCTGTACCGCACCCGCTGGGGCCTGTGGCTGAACCCGCACGCCCCGGGCGGCGGGGTCGGCGTGCCGTGGGCGGACCTGCGGCGGATCGCGGGGGGCCTGGACCGGCTGCCGGCCGGGCCGCTGAGGCTCAGCGAGCCGCAGGTGAACGCCCAGCAGTTCTTCGCGCTGCTGGAGCACCAGGCGCGCGAGGTGCGGGCCGTCCGGGCGCTGCGCCGGGCCTGGGTGCAGCCGGCCGTGGGCGAACCGTACCTGGCCATCGGCCTGGACCTGTACGACGGCTCCCCGCCGGCCGTGGAGGCGGTGCGCGCGCTGATGCAGCGGGCGATCGCGGTGGCCCCGGAGGGGCTGGCGGTGTCCACGGTGGCGATGGCGGACGAGTACGACCCGGTGGCGCTGTGGATGCGGGCCAAGGCGCGGCCGTTCTACGACCGCGAGGCGGCCGGGCTCGCCCGGCCGACCGGTGCCTACCCACCGGTGCCGCCGCCGGGCCACCAGGCGCCGCCGTACTACCCGCAGCAGACCGGGCCGGGCTGGCACGGGCAGCCGCAGCCGCAGCCGCAGCCGCCCCAGCGGCCGTGGCCCGGATACCCGGGGCGCTGAACCGCTAAACCCGCCAAAACCCATTTCCAGAAGCCGACTTGACTTTGCGTCAGGTCGGCTTCGGCGTTTTCCGGACGACTTCGCGGCTGCGGGTGTCAGGCATCTTGACACGGTTATCACGACCGTGTGAAGAGGGATATGCCGATGATCGTGGAGGTGCATGCACGCAGATCACAGTTGGGCATCTGTCGCTTGGCAGGGCTGGCGCAAGCCAGTTCGGATGGCAGAGAGTTCTGCGCAACGCACCGCGCGAACTCGGAACCCCACAAAGGTCAACGCGCACGCCGACCGCTCCAGCCACGCGACGCCCATCCCGCGTGGTGGCAGTGCACCGTGCACGACGCACTGCCGCACTGCCGCGAAACCCCGCTCCTTAGCACCTCCGCACGTCCGCATAGCCGCACCGCCGAAGCCGGCGACCGGCACCCGTGGGCCGGCCACCGTCGGCGAGGGGACCTACTGACATGACCACATCCGTCACCACCGCCGGGAACGATCCGGAGGCACCCGCCCCCGCGAGCCCGGCCCAGAAGATCGAGGGCCGCTCCCTCGGCCAGATCGCCTGGACCCGTTTCAAACGGGACAAACTGGCCGTCGTCGGCGGCATCGTCGTGATCCTGCTGATCCTGCTCGCCGTGCTGGCCAAGCCGATCGAGGGACTGTTCGGCCTCGACCCGGACGCCTTCAACCAGGACCTGCTGGACGCCAACCTCGGCGGTCTGCCGCTCGGGGACTGGGGCGGCATGAGCTGGGACCACCCGCTGGGCGTCGACCCCCTCACCGGCCGCGACCTGCTCGCCCGTGTCATCGAGGGCTCCTGGGTCTCCCTGCTGGTCGCCTTCGGCGCGACGCTGCTGTCCAACACGATCGGCACCGTGCTCGGCGTCATGGCCGGCTACTACGGCGGCTGGGTGGACACGCTGATCAGCCGGATCATGGACGTCTTCCTCGCGTTCCCGCTGCTGCTCTTCGCGATCGCGATCTCGACCTCGCTGCAGGGCGGCGCGTTCGGCCTGCACGGCCTCCCGCTGCACCTCCTGGTGCTGATCTTCGTGATCGGCTTCTTCAACTGGCCCTACATGGGCCGGATCGTGCGCGGACAGACCCTCTCGCTGCGCGAGCGGGAGTTCGTGCACGCGGCCCGCAGCCTCGGCGCCCGCGGCCCGTTCATCCTGTTCAAGGAACTGCTGCCCAACCTGGTCGGTCCGATCCTGGTCTACTCGACCCTGCTGATCCCGACCAACATCCTCTTCGAGGCGGGCCTCAGCTTCCTCGGCGTCGGCATCCAGCCCCCGCAGGCCTCCTGGGGCGGCATGCTCAACGACGCGATCAAGTACTACCAGGTGGACCCCCAGTTCATGGTGGTCCCCGGTCTGGCGATCTTCCTCACCGTGCTCGCCTTCAACCTGCTCGGCGACGGGCTGCGTGACGCCCTCGATCCCAAGAGCAACTGACCCTGCGTCAGGAACCTTCACCGTTTCCACATCCTCAAGGGGTTGATCTCACCCATGCGTAGGTCCCGTACCGTCGCGCTGACCGCGGTGGCAGCTGCCGCAGTCCTCGTCGTGACCGGATGCACGTCCAGCAAGACCACAGGTGGCTCCTCCAGCAGCGCGGCCGGCGGCGGCGCCGACGCCGCCACGAAGGGGGTCGTCAACGCCTCGGACAAGAAGGGCGGGACGGTCACCTACGAGATGAAGGGCACCCCGGACTCCTTCGACCCGGGCAACACCTACTACGCCTACATCTACAACTTCTCGCGCCTGTACGGGCGTCCGCTGACCACCTTCGCCCCGGGCCCCGGCGCGCAGGGCAACAAGCTCGTCCCGGACCTCGCGGCCGGCCTCGGCCAGCCCAGCGCCGACGGCCTGACCTGGACGTACAAGCTGCGTTCCGGCCTGAAGTACGACGACGGCTCCGCGATCACCTCGAAGGACGTCAAGTACGCCGTCGAGCGCTCCAACTTCGCGCCGGACGTGAACTCCAACGGCCCGACCTACTTCCACGACCTGCTGGTCGACAACGCCACGCCTTACCAGGGTCCGTACAAGGACAAGGAAGGCGGCCTGAACTCGATCGAGACCCCGGACGACCTGACCATCGTCTTCCACCTGAAGCAGCCGTTCGCGGACTTCGACTACCTGGTCAGCGCCCCGCAGACGGTCCCGGTCCCGCAGGCCAAGGACGACGGCGCCGGCTACGTCAAGCACGTGGTCTCCTCGGGCACCTACAAGTTCGCGTCCTACGACGACGGCAAGCAGCTCTCCCTGGTGCCGAACACCAACTGGGACCCGAGCACCGACCCGATCCGCAAGCAGCTCGCGGACAAGATCGTGGTCAAGATGGGCATGGACCAGGCCACCATCGACAAGGACCTGATCGCCGGCAACGCGCAGGTCGACCTGGTGGGCCTGGGCGTCGACCCGCAGACCCAGGCGCAGATCCTGCAGAACCCGAAGCTCAAGGCCAGCAGCGACAGCTCCTACGGCGGCCGCCTGATCTACACCGCGATCAACACCAAGGTCGCGCCGTTCGACAACGTCGAGTGCCGCAAGGCCGTCCAGTACGCGATCGACAAGCTCTCGGTGCAGACCGTCGAGGGCGGCCCGATCCGCGGCGCGATCGCCAGCACCGTGCTCCCGCCGGACATCCCGGGCCACCAGGACTTCAACACCTGGGCGACCCCGGACAACAAGGGTGACGAGGGCAAGGCCAAGGACGCCCTCAAGGCCTGCGGCAAGCCGGACGGCTTCAGCACCGTGATCTCCGCCCGCACCGAGCGCGACCCCGAGATCCAGGCGGCGACCGCGATCCAGGCCGCGCTGAAGAAGGTCGGCATCAACGTCGAGATCCAGAAGTACCCGCAGGGCAAGTACTTCTCGGACAACGCCGGTTCCCCGCAGTTCACCCAGGACCACAACATCGGCCTGATGATGATGCAGTGGGGCGCCGACTGGCCGACCGGCTACGGCTTCCTGCAGCAGATCGCCGACGGCCGCGCCATCAAGGCCTCCGGCAACAGCAACCTGGCCCAGCTGAACGACCCCGCGATCAACAAGCTGCTGGACGACGCGATCGCCAACACCGACCAGGCGGCCCGCGAGAAGATCTACGGCGACATCGACAAGAAGATCATGGACCAGGCGGTCTACGTCCCGCTGATGTACGCCAAGGTCTTCCTGTACCGCCCGGACAACGCCACCAACCTGGTCTCCACGTCGGCCTTCTCGGGCCAGTACGACTACCTGAACATCGGCACCACCAAGTAAAGAGCCTGGCTCCGCATCCCTGAAGGCAGGTGAAGGCAGCGGCGCCCGCCACCGTCCGGCAGACCCCGGACGGTGGCGGGCCGCCGGAGCCGCCCAACTGTGTTTGCCTACATCATCCGCAGGACATTCGCGGCCGTCGTACTGCTGCTGGTGGTCAGCGCGGTCACCTTCGCGATCTTCTTCCTGCTCCCGCGCATCGCCGGCGAGACCGCCGACCAGCTGGCCGCCCAGTACGTCGGGAAGAACCCGTCGCCGGAGGCGATCGCGGCCGTCAAGAGTAACCTCGGGTTCGACCAGCCGCTGTACACCCAGTACTGGAACTTCCTGAAGGGCCTGGTCGGCGGCGCCGAGTACAAGTTCGGCCCGGACCCGGTCACCTGCCACGTACCGTGCTTCGGCTACTCCTTCAAGAACCACCTCGAAGTCTGGCCCGAGCTCACCAAGCGCATCCCGATCACGCTCTCGCTGGCCATCGGCGCGGCCGTGCTCTGGCTGGTCTCCGGTGTCACCACCGGCGTCATCTCCGCCCTCAAGCCGCGCTCGGTCTTCGACCGCATCGCCATGGGCATCTCGCTCGCCGGCGTCTCGCTGCCGGTCTTCTTCACCGGCGCGCTGCTGCTCACGGTCTTCAGCTACGAGTGGCCGATCCTGGACAACCTCCAGTACGTCGACTTCACCGACGACCCGATCATGTGGGCCCGCAACCTGATCCTCCCGTGGATCTCGCTGGCCTTCCTCTACTCGGCCCTCTACGCCCGGCTCACCCGCGCCGGGATGCTGGAGACGATGAGCGAGGACTACATCCGCACCGCCCGGGCCAAGGGCCTGGTCGAGCGCAAGGTCGTCACCCGGCACGGGCTGCGCGCCGCGCTCACCCCCGTCGTCACCATCTTCGGCATGGACCTCGGCCTGCTCCTCGGCGGTGCGCTCATCACCGAACAGGTCTTCTCGCTGCAGGGCGTCGGCGCCTTCGCCGTCCAGGCGATCTCCGACAACGACCTGCCGAAGATCCTCGGCGTCACCCTGCTCGCCGCCTTCTTCATCGTCGTCTGCAACCTCGTGGTCGACCTCCTGTACGCCCTCGTCGACCCCCGGGTGAGGCTCTCGTGACCGAGCTCCAGAAGACCACGGCGCCCGCCGCGCAGACCCCGGCCGGCGACCCGTTCCTCTCCGTCCGCGACCTGCGGATCCACTTCGACACCGACGACGGCCTGGTCCGCTCGGTGGACGGGGTCAGCTTCGACCTGCACAAGGGCCGCACCCTCGGCATCGTCGGCGAGTCCGGCTCCGGCAAGTCCGTCACCTCGCTCGGCATCATGGGCCTGCACCGCTCCAAGCGGGCCCGGATCAGCGGCGAGATCCGGCTGAACGGCGAGGAACTGGTCTCGGCCGGCCCGGAACGGGTGCGCCAGCTGCGCGGCCGCGAGATGGCGATGATCTTCCAGGACCCGCTGACCGCGATGCACCCCTACTACACGGTCGGGGCGCAGATCGTCGAGGCCTACCGGGTGCACCACCCGGACGCGTCCAAGCGGGCGGCCCGCGCCCGCGCGATCGAGATGCTCGACCGCGTCGGCATCCCGCAGCCCGACCGCCGCGTGGACGACTACCCGCACCAGTTCTCCGGCGGCATGCGCCAGCGCGCGATGATCGCCATGGCCCTGGTCAACGACCCCTCCCTGCTGATCGCCGACGAGCCCACCACCGCCCTGGACGTCACCGTCCAGGCGCAGATCCTGGACCTCATCCGCGACCTCCAGGAGGAGTTCGGCTCCGCCGTCATCATCATCACCCACGACCTCGGGGTGGTCGCCGAGCTCGCCGACGACATCCTCGTCATGTACGGCGGCAAGTGCATCGAGCGCGGCCCCGCCGAGACCCTCTTCGACGCGCCCGAACACCCCTACACCTGGGGCCTGCTGGGCTCCATGCCGCGCCTCGACCGGGAGCTCCAGGACCGGCTCGTCCCGGTCAAGGGCACGCCGCCCAGCCTGATCAACGTGCCCGGCGGCTGTGCCTTCCACCCGCGCTGCCCGTACGCCGGGCAGACCGGCGGGCGCTCCACGAGCGAGGTCCCGGTGCTGGCCGAGGCCGCGCCCGGGCACCACGCGGCCTGCCACCTCGCGGCCGCCGAGCGGCACCGCATCTTCGCCGAAGAGATCGCGCCCCGGCTGTGAGCCCGGCCTCGTACCACCTTTCTGGAGAGAACCGATGACGGACACTCAGGCGGCCGCGCCCCAGGCACAGTTGAACGGGGCGTCGCCGGCGCCCGCCTCCGACCGCGAGCCGCTGCTGAAGGTGACCGGTCTGACCCGGCACTTCCCGATCCGCGGCGGGCTGCTGCGACGCCAGACCGGCGCGGTGCGGGCCGTCGACGGCATCGACTTCACCGTCAACGCCGGCGAGACGCTGGGCGTCGTCGGCGAGTCCGGCTGCGGCAAGTCGACGATGGGCCGGCTGGTCACCCGGCTCGACGAGCCGACCGCCGGCACGATCGAGTTCGAGGGCACCGACATCACCCACCTGGGCGTCGGCGCGATGCGGCCGCTGCGCCGCGACATCCAGATGATCTTCCAGGACCCGTACTCCTCGCTCAACCCGCGGCACACCGTCGGCACCATCGTCGGCGCACCGTTCAAGCTCCAGAACGCGGTGCCGGAGGGCGGGCTCAAGAAGGCCGTCCAGGAACTGCTGGAGCTGTGCGGGCTCAGCCCCGAGCACTACAACCGCTACCCGCACGAGTTCTCCGGCGGCCAGCGCCAGCGCATCGGCATCGCCCGGGCGCTCGCCCTGCGGCCCAAGATGATCGTCGCCGACGAGCCGGTCTCCGCGCTCGACGTCTCGATCCAGGCGCAGGTGGTCAACCTGCTGGACGACCTCCAGCGCGAGCTCGGCCTGACCTACCTGATCATCGCGCACGACCTCTCGGTGGTCCGGCACGTCTCGGACCGGGTCGCCGTGATGTACCTCGGCAAGGTCGTCGAGATCGCCGACCGGGACTCGCTCTACCGCAACCCGATGCACCCCTACACCACCGCGCTGATGTCCGCGGTGCCGGTGCCCGACCCGCGCCGCCGCCAGCGGGCCGGCCGCGAGCGCATCCTGCTGAAGGGCGACGTCCCCTCGCCGATCAACCCGCCCAGCGGCTGCCGCTTCCGCACCCGCTGCTGGAAGGCGCAGGAGATCTGTGCCACACAGGAGCCCCCGCTGGCCGTCATGCGGACGGGGCACCAAGTGGCGTGCCACTTCCCCGAGCAGAGCGAGGGGAACGACTAGCACGGCCCGGAGAACACCCGGACGGGCACCCTCGTGGACGCGACGGCCTGACGCACCGGGCGCCGGAGGACGTCGGAGGGGGAGGTCCGCGCAGGTCATAGTTGTTCCCGTGACCTCGCAGATCTTCCCCTCCGACGTGCAGCAGTCGCTGGACCTCGTCGGCATCTTCGTCTTCGCCCTCTCCGGAGGGCTGCTCGCCGTCCGCAAGAACATGGACATCTTCGGGATCTGCGTGCTCGCCGAGGTCACCGCGCTCGGCGGCGGTGTCATGCGCGACCTCGTCATCGGGGCCACCCCGGTCGCCGCGTTCAGCAACCTCGGCTACTTCCTGACGCCGCTCGCGGCCGGTTTCGTCGTCTTCTTCCTGCACCCCGAGGTCGAGCGGATCAACCGCGCCGTCCAGACGCTCGACGCGCTCGGGCTCGGACTGTTCTGCGTCACCGGCACCGCCAAGGCCCACGACTACGGGCTCGGCGCCGTCGCGTCCGTCGCGCTCGGCATGGTCACCGCGGCCGGCGGCGGCGTCGTCCGGGACGTCCTCGCCGGGGAGATCCCCTCACTGCTGCGCTGGGACCGCGAGATCTACGCCGTGCCTGCCCTGGTCGGCGCCGCCCTGGTCGCCGTGCTGATCGGCCTCGACCGGCTCACCGGCGCCACCGGCACCGCCGCCGCGCTCACCGCCTTCGTGCTGCGGATGCTCGCCCTCAAGTACGGCTGGCGCGCCCCGCGGGCCTGGCACCGCAACGGTTCTCGCACCAGCGAGGAGTAGGCGAGCCGCCGTACGCCAGCGAGATAGCCTCCGCCGTGCACAGCAGCTCCGGCACCATCCGGGCCAGCTCGCCCGGCGGCACCTCGCTCACCGGCGCGCTCACCGCGCACGCCGCGACCGTCCGCCCGCCGCTGCCCGACACCGGCGCGGCCACGCACGTCACCGGCTCGCGGTGCTCGGCGGACTCCGCCGCCCAGCCCCGGCGGCGCACCGCCGCCAGCTCCGGCGGCAGCTCCTCCTCGCGGGCGCCGTCCTCCGGCCGCCCGGCCAGCAGCACCCGGCCGATCGCCGTCCCCGCGGCCGGCGCGCGCCGACCGATCCGCGACGGCCGCCGGGCGCCGGGCCCGGCGACCTCGTCGACGTACAGCACCTCGCCGTCCTCCAGCACGGCCAGCTGGACGGTGAGTCCGCTGCGCGCGTTCAGCGCGGCCAGGTACGGCGCGGCCACCTGGCGGACGTCGATCTCCTCCAGCGCCCGGTGCGCCAGCGACAGCAGCCGGCCGCCCAGGCGGTAGCGCCGGTCCGGCTGGCGCTGCGCGAAGCCGTGCTCCTCCAGCGTGCGCAGCAGGCGCAGCGCGGTGGACTTGTGGACGCCGATGCTGGTCGCCGCCTGTTCCAGGGTCACGGGTCCGTCGCCGAGCGAGCCGAGCAGCGTGAGGGCGCGGTCGACCGACTGCGACATGGCGTCCCCCGAGTTCCGACGAGAAGTGTCCGTCAGGCTAACCACCGGACGGCGCAGTGGGTCAAACCGGCGCCGGACGCGGCGGTCCCGGCTCGGACGGGTCTTTCGGATCAGGTCGCATTCTGGTGCGCAGGCCGGGAACGGTGCCGGGGACGGCCCTCTACAATCTGATGGTTATGCCATACCTGGACCATGCGGCGACCACGCCGATGCTGCCCGAGGCGATCGCCGCGATGACGGCGCACCTCGGTGTCGTCGGCAACGCCTCCTCCCTGCACGCGGCCGGCCGCCGGGCCCGCCGCGTCGTCGAGGAGGCCCGCGAGTCGCTCGCCGACTCGCTGGGCGCCCGGCCGAGCGAGATCGTCCTCACCGGCGGCGGTACCGAGTCCGACAACCTCGCCGTCAAAGGCCTGTACTGGGCCCGGCGGGACGCCGACCCGGCCCGCACGCGGGTGCTGTGCAGCCCGGTCGAGCACCACGCGGTGCTCGACGCGGTGCACTGGCTCTCCGAGCACGAGGGCGCCACCGTCGAGTACCTGCCGGTCGACGGGCTCGGGCGGGTCCATCCGCAGGCGCTGCGCGAGGCGATCGAACGGGACCCGGGCTCGGTCGCCCTGGTCACCGTGATGTGGGCGAACAACGAGGTCGGCACTGTCCAGCCGGTGCGGGAACTCGCGGCCGTGGCGGCCGAGTTCGGCATCCCGATGCACGCCGACGCGGTGCAGGCGCTCGGTCAGGTGGAGGTGTCCTTCGCCGACTCCGGGCTCACCGCGGTCACCGTCACCGGGCACAAGATCGGCGGCCCGTTCGGCATCGGCGCGCTGCTGCTCTCGCGCGGCGCCGCGCCCGTCCCGCTGCTGCACGGCGGCGGCCAGGAACGCGACGTCCGCTCCGGCACCCTCGACGCCCCCGCCGCGGCCGGCTTCGCGGCGGCCGCGGCCATCGCCGTCGAACGGCGGGCCGAGCACGCGGCGGCGCTCGGCGCGCTGCGGGACGACCTGATCGCCTCGGTGCTCGCCGCCGTGCCCGACGCGGTGCTCAACGGCGACCCGGCCCCCGAGGGCCGGCTGCCCGCCAACGCGCACTTCTCCTTCCCCGGCTGCGAGGGCGACGCCCTGCTCATGCTCCTCGACGCCCAGGGCATCGAGTGCTCGACCGGCTCCGCGTGCTCGGCGGGCGTCCCGCAGCCCAGCCACGTGCTGCTGGCGATGGGCGCCGACCCGCTCCTGGCGCGCGCGTCCCTGCGCTTCTCTCTCGGCCACACCTCCACCCAGGACGACGTGTTGGCCCTGGCCCAGGCGATCGCCCCCGCCGTCCAACGCGCCCGCAACGCGGGCCCGATGTCGGTCCGCCGCTAGCCGCTCCGCGGGCGCGCACTTCGGGGGTCTGAACGCCCGTCGAAGGCGCGCGCCCCGGCGCTGTCGACCTGCGGCCCCCGAGCCGGCGTCCGTCGTCGGCCCGGGCCCCGGGCGGAGGCCCGATATCGGCTCGGGGAACACCGGGGGCAGCACGTACGCTTGGGGGCATCATGACTGATTTCCCGGGTGCCCCGACCGCTCCGTCCACTGGCCGTCTGCGCGTGCTCGCGGCGATGTCCGGCGGGGTCGACTCCGCCGTCGCCGCCGCCCGTGCCGCCGAAGCGGGGCACGAGGTGACCGGCGTCCACCTGGCGCTGTCGTCGAACCCGCAGTCCTTCCGGACCGGCGCCCGCGGCTGCTGCACCATCGAGGACTCCCGGGACGCCCGCCGCGCCGCCGACGTCATCGGCATCCCCTTCTACGTGTGGGACCTCGCCGAGCGCTTCCGCGAGGACGTGATCGACGACTTTGTCGCCGAGTACGCGGCCGGCCGCACCCCCAACCCCTGCCTGCGCTGCAACGAGAAGATCAAGTTCGCCGCGCTGCTGGACAAGGCGGTCGCGCTCGGCTTCGACGCCGTCTGCACCGGCCACTACGCCCGGATCGTCGACCTGCCGGACGGCCGCCGCGAGCTGCACCGCGCGGTGGACGCCGCCAAGGACCAGTCGTACGTGCTCGGCGTGCTGGACGCCGACCAGCTGGCCCACTCGCTGTTCCCGCTCGGCGACACCACCAAGGACGTCATCCGCGAGGAGGCCGAGCGCCGGGGCCTGGCCGTCGCCAAGAAGCCGGACAGCCACGACATCTGCTTCATCGCGGACGGCGACACCCAGGGCTTCCTCGCCAAGCACCTCGGCACCGCGACCGGCGACATCCTCGACGTGGACGGCACCAAGCTCGGCGAGCACGACGGCGCGTACGGCTTCACCATCGGCCAGCGCAAGGGCCTGCGGATCGGCCGCCCGGCGCCGGACGGCAAGCCGCGGTACGTGCTCGACATCTCGCCGGTGAACAACACCGTCACGGTCGGCCCGGCCGAGGGCCTGGACGTGGTCGGGCTGACCGCGATCCGCCCGCGCTGGTGCGGGGGCGAGCCGGCCGCCGACGGGCGCTACACCGCCCAGCTGCGCGCGCACGGCGAGGAGGTGCCGGTCTCGGCGTCCGTCGTGGACGGCGGGCTCCGCGTCGACCTGGACTCGCCGGCCCGCGGCATCGCCCCCGGCCAGGCCGTGGTGCTGTACGACGGCACCCGGGTGGTCGGCTCCGCGACCATCGCGACGACCGAGCGCCCGGCCGTCCGGGCCTGAAACCCCGGTGAGCGGTCCCCGGTCCGCGTGATAGACCGGACGACACTATGAACATCACTGTCTTCTGCTCCGCGTACTCGCTCGACGACCGCTACACCGCCCCCGCCGCCGAGTTCGCCCGGCTCCTCGGCGAGGGCGGGCACACCCTGGTGTGGGGCGGCTCGAACGCCGGCCTGATGGGCCTGCTGGCCGACGGGGTGAAGGCGGCCGGCGGGAAGCTGGTCGGCGTCATGGTCGAGATGCTGAAGCACAAGGGGTACGACGGCGCCGACGAGCTCGTGATGACCCGCGACCTGGCCGAGCGGAAGGCGGAGCTCGCGGCCCGCGCGGACGCCATCGTCGTGCTGGTCGGCGGGCTGGGCACGCTGGACGAGGTCACCGAGGTGCTGGAGCTCAAGAAGCACGGGATGTTCGAGAAGCCCGTCGTCGTCCTCGACAGCGAGGGGTTCTACTCGGGCCTGCGCCTCCAGCTGGAGCGGATGGACGCCGAGGGCTTCCTGCCGCGCCCGCTCGGCGAGTTGATCTCCTTCGCGGACACGCCCGCCGAGGTGTTCGCACAGCTCAAGTCCTGAGAGGATCGGCCCCATGCCTGCACATCTGATCACCGGCGCCGGCTCCGGCATCGGCGCCGTCCTGGCCGGGCGCCTCGCCGAGCGCGGCGACGACCTCTGGCTCCTGGCCCGCGACGCCCGCCGCGCCGCCGAGCTGCGCGAGCGCTTCCCCGGCGCCCGCACCCTGGTCGGCGACCTGGGCGACCCGGCCAAGCTCGCCTGGGCCCTCGGCCACCAGGAGCTGCCGGTCGAGCTGGACTCGCTGCTGCACGTCGCGGGCGTGGTCGAGCTGGGCCCGGTCGGCGACCTGCCGGTCAAGGTGTGGAACGACACGCTCGGCGTCAACCTCGTCGCCCCGGCCGAGCTGACCCGCCTCCTGCTGCCCTCGCTGCGCCTCGCCAAGGGGCACGTCGTGTTCGTCAACTCCGGTGCGGGCCTGCGGGCCGGCGCCGAGTGGGCGGCGTACGCGGCGAGCAAGCACGGCCTCAAGGCGCTCGCCGACGCGCTGCGCGAGGAGGAGCACGCCGGCGGGGTGCGCGTCACCTCGGTGTACCCGGGCCGCACCGCCACCGCGATGCAGGTCAAGGTGCACCAGCAGGAGGGCAGGTCCTACGACGCCGGCCGCTGGATCGAGCCGGAGTCCGTCGCGAGGGCGGTCCTCGCGGCCCTGGACGCCAGCCGCGACGCGGAGATCACGGACATCACCGTCCGCCCGGGCCACTGATCCGGGGCCGGTCGGCGGCGCACTAGGCTCGGACGGGTGAGCACCCCACACCCCTTCCCCGACCTGCACGGCGCCGCCACCGGCGTCGGTTCGCTGCCCGGCACCGACGCCCGGGAGGCCGCCAGGACCTCCACCGGGGCGCTGGAGCAGCTGCCGTTCCTGCCCGAGCTGCCCGCGCGCGGGCCGGGCGCCGACATGATCGGCCGCAGCGCCGGCCTGCTGGCCGAGCTGTTCGCGCAGACCGAGCCGAGCGGCTGGCGCTTCGCCGACCGCCCCGGCCGGGACACCCGGCGGGCCCGCTCCTGGCTCGGCGAGGACCTCGACGCGCTGGAGGAGTACACCCAGGGCCACCGGGGGCCGCTCAAGGTCCAGGCCGTCGGGCCGTGGACGCTGGCCGCCTCGATCGAGCTGAAGCACGGCGAGAAGGCGCTCGCCGACCGCGGCGCCTGCCGGGACGTCGCCGAGTCGCTCGCCGAGGGCCTGCGCCGCCACCTCGCCGAGGTCCGCAGGCGGGTGCCGGGCGCGGAGGTGGTGCTCCAGCTCGACGAGCCCTCGCTGCCCGCCGTGCTGGCCGGCTCGGTGAAGACCGCGAGCGGCTTCCAGCGGCTGCGCGCGGTGGACCGCCAGGTCGCCGAGGAGGCGCTGCGCGAGCTGATCCGCGCCCTGGACGCACCGGTCGTCGTGCACTGCTGCGCGCCCGACGTGCCGATCCCGCTGCTGCGCCGGGCCGGCGTCGCCGGCGTCTCGCTGGACTTCTCGCTGCTGACCGAGCGCGCCGACGACGACCTCGGCGAGGCCGTCGAGGCGGGCACGGCGATCCTCGCGGGTGTCGTCCCCTCCACTGACCAGGAGGTGTCCGACCCGGCCGGTAGTGTCCAGGGTGTCAGGACCTTGTGGCGCAGGCTCGGGTTCGCCCCGGAGCTGCTGGGCCGTCGTGTGCTCGTGACACCGACCTGCGGGCTGGCCGGGGCCTCCCCGGCGTACGCGCGCAAGGCGCTGCTGCTCGCGGCGCGGGCGGCGCAGAGCCTGGTGGACAACCCGGAATGAGAACGTAGGAGGCTTGCGGTGGTGGCTGTCGAGGGCTGGGAGGACGTCCCGGCGGAGGTGCGCAGGCGGCACGCCGAGCTGGCGGCGGAGATCACCGACCACCGCGCCCGCTACTACGAGCAGGACGCCCCGGTCGTCTCCGACGCCGAGTTCGACGGCCTGATGCGCGCGCTGGAGGCGCTGGAGGCCGAGCACCCGGCCCTCGTCACCCCGGACTCGCCGACCCAGAAGGTCGGCGGCGCCCCGACCGAGCTGTTCGCCTCGGTCGAGCACCGCGAGCGCCTGCTCAGCCTCGACAACGCCATGGACGACGACGAGCTCGCCGCCTGGGCCGAGCGCGTCGCGGGCGAGCTGGCCGGCATCGACTACCACTACCTGTGCGAGCTCAAGGTGGACGGCCTGGCCGTCAACCTCACCTACGAGAACGGCCAGTTGGTGCAGGCCGCGACGCGCGGCGACGGCCGGGTGGGCGAGGACATCACCCCCAACGTCCGCACCATCAAGGAGATCCCGCAGCAGCTCAAGGGCGACGACGTCCCCGAGCTGGTGGAGATCCGCGGCGAGGTCTACTTCCCGACCGAGGCGTTCGACGCGCTCAACGCCTCGTTCGCGGAGGAGAACGAGCGCCGCCGCCAGGAGAACGAGGAGCGCGCCAAGGAGGGCAAGCGGCCCCGGGCGCTGATCCGGCTGTTCATGAACCCCCGCAACGCCGCCGCCGGTTCGCTGCGCCAGAAGGACCCGCTGGTCACCGCCTCGCGCCCGCTGCACATGGTGGTGCACGGCATCGGCGCCCGGGTCGGCTTCGACATCGACAACCAGTCGCACGCCTACGACCTGCTGCGCCAGTGGGGCCTGCCGACCGCCCGGCACAACGAGGTGGTCGGGACGCTCGACGAGGTGCGGGCGTTCATCAAGCGCTTCGGCGAGCAGCGGCACTCCGTCGAGCACGAGATCGACGGCGTCGTGGTCAAGGTGGACGAGATCGCCCTCCAGGGCCGCCTCGGCGCCACCTCCAAGTCCCCGCGCTGGGCGATCGCGTGGAAGTACCCGCCGGAGGAGGTCACCGGCAGGCTGGCGGAGATCCGGGTCGGCGTCGGCCGCACCGGCCGGGCCACGCCGTTCGCGGTGCTGGCCGAGCCGGTGAAGGTGGCCGGTTCGATGGTGCAGTACGCGACGCTGCACAACCAGCAGGTCGTCAAGGCCAAGGGCGTCCTGCTCGGCGACACCGTGGTGCTGCGCAAGGCCGGTGACGTCATCCCGGAGATCCTCGGGCCGGTGGAGGACCTGCGGGACGGCACCGAGCGGGAGTTCGTGATGCCCTCGCACTGCCCGGAGTGCGGCGCCGAGCTGCGTCCGATGTCCGAGGGCGACATCGACCTGCGCTGCCCCAACGCCCAGTTCTGCCCGGCCCAGATCCGGGAGCGGATCGCCTTCCTGGGCGGCCGTTCCTCGCTGGACGTCGAGGGGCTCGGCTACGTCGCGGCCACCGCGCTGACCCAGCCGCTGGAGCCGGGCGAGGCGCCGGTGAAGGACGAGGGCGACGTCTTCGGGCTGACGATGGAGCAGCTGCTGCCGATCAAGGTGCTGGTCCGCGACCAGAAGACCGGCATGCCCAAGCTGGACGACCGCACCGGCAAGGAGAAGATCGCCACCTTCTTCGCCAACCAGAAGGGCGAGCCGAAGAAGACGGCCGGCCTGCTGCTGGAGAACCTGGAGAAGGTGAAGGACCGGCCGCTCTGGCGGTTCCTCAACGGCCTGTCGATCCGGCACGTCGGTCCGGTCGCGGCCCAGGAGCTGGCACGGGAGTTCCGCGACCTCGACCGGATCTTCTCGGCCACCGAGGAGGAGCTGGCGGCCGTCGAGGGGGTCGGGCCGACGATCGCCCGGTCCGTCATCGAGTGGTACCAGGAGGAGTGGCACCGCGGGATCCTGGAGAAGTGGCGCGCGGCCGGCGTCCGCTTCGTCGAGGAGCCCGCCGACGAGGAGGAGGCGGAGCGCCCGCTGGAGGGGCTGACGGTGGTGGTGACGGGCACGCTGGCCGGGCACACCCGGGACGGCGCCAAGGAGGCGCTGACCTCGCGCGGAGCGAAGGTGACCGGTTCGGTTTCGAAGAAGACCGACTTCGTGGTCGCCGGTGACAACCCCGGGTCCAAGTACGACAAGGCCGTTCAGCTCGGCCTGGCCGTCCTGGACGACGCCGGCTTCGCCGTCCTGCTCGCCGACGGGCCCGCCGCCGCCCGCGCCCACCTGGGACTCGACACCCTGGAGGACGCTCCCGAGGACACCCCGGAGGACGCCCCCGAGGAGGCCCCCGCCGAGGGCTGACCCGAGCCGCGAGTGGCCGAATCCGTCTTGTTATCGTCCTGATGCAACGTCACCGGGTGCCGTTCAGTGAAAGCGGGCACAGTGTCCCTGAGCGACACCCGGGCACGGTGGCGCGTTTCCGGTTGTCCGAAAGTCTGCCCACCGGGTGGGCCCCGGCATACCCTGGAGCGCAACAGAGTGTCAGCAGGGGTGGGGGCACCGGCTGAGCCGGTACTCCGCGGGGTCGCTCCATGCCCGCCAGCAGTCGGTACCGGCACGGTGCCTCACCGTAAGGCGGCCTGACGGGGCGGGCCCGACGGAGGACAGGGCTTATGGATCGTACGACCGGCGGCGCGCCCACACGCCCGCCGCAGGGGGTGGCGGGTGCGGTCCTGCTGCTCGGCGTGCTGCTGGCCGGAGCCGCGCCGCTCATCCCGCTGGCCGTCCTGGTCTACCGGTACGAACCCGAGCTGTTGCCGCTGTTCGCGGTACCGCTGGCCGTCCTGGTCGCGGCGTGGCGGATCGCCCGGGACCGCGCCCGCGACCAGCTGACCGACCCGCTGACGGACCTGCCCAACCGTCAGGCCCTGCTGCTGGCCGCCCAGGAGGCGATCGCCGAGCACGAACAGGGCTACAGCGTCGGTCTCATACTGCTCGACCTCGATCGCTTCCGATCACTCAACGACACCCTCGGCCACACTGCCGGTGACCGGCTCCTCGTGCACATCGCCCGCCGGCTGCACCGCGCCCTGCGCTCCGGCGGCGCGGTCGGCACCCCCACCCGCGAGTCCATCGACGACGTCTTCGCCGGCCTGCCCCGGCACTACCGCCGCGGCCGCCCGATGGTGGCCCGGATGGGCGGCGACGAGTTCGCCGTCCTGCTGCCCGGCATCAACTACCCGGACTGCCTGGAGCGCGTCGCCAAGGCCCTGATCGCCGAACTCGCCGCCCCGATCCGGCTGGACGGGCTGCTGCTCGTCCTGGAGGCCAGCGCGGGCGTCTGCGTCTTCCCGCAGCACGCCCAGGACGCCGAGTCGCTGCTGCGCCGCGCCGACGTCGCGATGGGCCACGCCCAGCGCGGGCGCAGCGGCGTCGAGCAGTACGACGAGACGCAGGACGCCGACACCCCGTACCGGATCGGGCTCCTGGGGGACCTGCGCCGCGCGCTGGAGACCGGCGAGGTGCAGCTGCACTACCAGCCGAAGGTGGCCTTCGACGGCCGGGTGGTGGGCCTGGAGGCGCTGCTGCGCTGGGAGCGGCCGGGCCAGGGCAAGGTGTCGCCGGACGAGTTCGTCGGGCTCGCCGAGTCCAGCGGGCTGATGCCGCGGCTGACCGACTACGTGCTGGAGGCGGCGGTCGGCCAGCTCGCGTACTGGCGCGACCAGGGCCTGCAGGTGCAGGTCGCGGTGAACGTCTCGCCGCGCGACGTGCTCAACCCGGGCTTCGCGCAGCGCGTCGCGGGGCACCTGGTGCGCCACCAGGTGCCGGCCCACGCGCTCCAGCTGGAGATCACCGAGCGGCTCCTGCTGGACGACTCGCGGCGGGCCGCCGACACCCTGGCGGAGCTGCGCGGCTACGGCGTCGGGATGTCCCTGGACGACTTCGGCACCGGGCACTCCTCGCTGGTGCGGCTGCGCAGCCTGCCGGTCGGCGAGCTGAAGATCGACCGCTCCTTCGTCTCCCGGATGGTCGCCGACGACCACGACGCGGCGGTCGTCCGCTGCTCGGTGGAGCTCGCGCACTCGCTCGGGCTGACCGTGGTCGCCGAGGGCGTCGAGGACGACGAGACCTGGGAGCGGCTGCACTGCATGGGGGTGGACGCGGTGCAGGGCTGGCTGGTGTCGGCCGCGCTGCCGCCCGAACAGGCCACCGCCTGGCTGCGGGTGCACCGCACCGGCAGCCCGACCGTGGAGCGGCTGGCCGCCACGCTGCCGCCCGGCATCAAGCCGGCCGTGCAGAAGGTCCCGGGCGGCAAGCCGGCGATGCCGCCGGTCCTGCCCCCGACACTCCCGCCGGTCCTGCCGCCCGTCCTGCCCCCCGTGGTGCAGGCCGTGCAGGCCGCGCAGATGGAGATCAACGCGCCGGGGACGCAGAGTTGGGCCCGGACCAGGCCGCAGTAACCGCCGCCGCCGGTTACTCGTTGGCCGGTGGCCGGGCTGGGCCCCATAGGATGGGGTCCAAAGACCACGAGGACGGGAGCGCCGAGCCGGCTGCTCCTGCCCGGGCCCGGCACCGCTGAAGCAGCGCCGGGCCTCACCAGAACTCACCCTGAGGATCGCTGCATGCCTGGCATCACGCGCGAGGAGGTCGCCCACCTCGCCCGGCTGTCGCGTCTTGAGCTGAAGCCCGAAGAGCTGGACCACTTCGCCGAGCAGCTCGACGTGATCATCGGCGCGGTCGCCCGCGTTTCCGAGGTCGCCGGACAGGACGTCCCGCCGACCTCCCACCCGCTCCCGCTCACCAACGTCATGCGGGCGGACGAGGTGCGGCCGTCGCTCACCCCGGAGCAGGCGCTCGCGAGCGCGCCCGCCGCCGAGGAGCAGCGTTTCCGTGTGCCGCAGATCCTCGGGGAGGACTGACCGAGATGACCGACCTGATCCGCTACACCGCCGCCGAGACCGCGAGCGCCATCGCCAAGGGCGAGGTCTCCGCCGTCGAGGTCGCGCAGGCGCACCTGGACCGCATCGACGCCGTCGACAAGAAGGTCAACGCCTTCCTGCACGTCGACACCGAGGGCGCGCTGAACGCCGCCAAGGCGGTCGACGAGAAGCGCGCCAAGGGCGAGGAGCTGGGCCCGCTGGCCGGCGTCCCGCTCGCGCTGAAGGACGTCTTCACCACCAAGGGCATCCCGACCACCTGTGGTTCGAAGATGCTCGAAGGCTGGATCCCGCCGTACGACGCCACGCTGACCTCGCGCCTCAAGGACGCCGGCGTCGTCATCCTCGGCAAGACCAACATGGACGAGTTCGCGATGGGCTCCTCCACCGAGAACTCGGCGTACGGCCCGACCGGGAACCCGTGGGACCTCTCCCGCATCCCCGGCGGCTCCGGCGGCGGCTCGGCCGCGGCGCTGGCCGCCTTCGAGGCCCCGCTGGCGATCGGCACCGACACCGGCGGCTCGATCCGCCAGCCCGGCGCCGTCACCGGCACCGTCGGCGTGAAGCCGACCTACGGCTCGGTCTCCCGCTACGGCCTGGTCGCGTTCTCGTCCTCGCTGGACCAGGGCGGCCCGTGCGCCCGCACCGTGCTGGACGCGGCGCTGCTGCACGAGGCCATCGCCGGGCACGACCCGCTGGACTCCACCTCGATCGACGCGCCCGTCCCGGCCGTCGTCGCGGCCGCGAGGATGCGCGACGTGCGCGGCATGCGCATCGGCGTCGTCAAGGAGTTCGCCGGCGAGGGCTACCAGGCCGGCGTCATGCAGCGCTTCGACGAGTCGGTGGAGCTCCTGCGCGAGCTGGGCGCCGAGGTCGTCGAGGTGTCCTGCCCGTCCTTCACCCTCGCGCTGCCCGCGTACTACCTGATCGCGCCGTCGGAGTGCTCCTCCAACCTGGCCCGCTTCGACGCGATGCGCTACGGCCTGCGGGTCGGCGACGACGGCAGCCGCTCGGCCGAGGAGGTCACCGCGCTGACCCGCGAGGCCGGCTTCGGCGACGAGGTCAAGCGCCGCATCATCCTCGGCACCTACGCCCTCTCCTCGGGCTACTACGACGCCTACTACGGCTCGGCCCAGAAGGTGCGCACGCTGATCTCGCGCGACTTCGACGCCGCGTTCGCCGGGGTGGACGTCCTGGTCTCGCCGACCACGCCGACCACCGCCTTCCCGATCGGCGAGCGCGCCGACGACCCGATGGCGATGTACCTGGCCGACCTGTGCACGATTCCGTCCAACCTGGCGGGCAACGCGGCCATGTCGCTGCCGGTCGGCCTGGCCCCGGAGGACAATCTCCCGGTCGGCCTGCAGATCATCGCGCCCGCGATGGCGGACGACCGCCTGTACCGCGTGGGCGGCGCCGTCGAGGCCGCACTCAACGACAAGTGGGGGCACACCCTGCTGGAGGAGGCACCGGCACTGTGAGCAAGATCGAGAAGGCCAAGGCCCAGTCTGCTTCTTTGAAGGGCTTCAAGCATTCCAAGCCCGGTCTGTGGCTGTCCATCGGCACCAGCGCCTTCGGCGCGATCTCCGTGGTCAAGGACGTCCGCAAGGCCCGCGAGGAGAGCGACACCCTGAAGCTGGTCAACGCCCTCGTCGGCGCCGCCGCGCTGATCACCGGCACCGCCCTGCTGGTGCGCGAGCTGCGGCAGCTCGCCTCCGACGACGTGCTGCTGGGCTAGGGCCACTCTTCGGGCCGAGCGCCCCGGCCCGGCCCCGCGCGAGCGGCGGCCGGGCCCGTACCTCCCAAGTCTTTACGTGAGAAGGGACGCTGTGAGCGTCATGAACCTGGTCTCCTACGAGGACGCTCTCGCGTCGTACGACCCGGTGATGGGCCTTGAGGTCCACGTCGAGCTCGGTACCAAGACCAAGATGTTCTGCGGTTGCTCGACCGAGCTGGGCGCCGAGCCGAACAGCCAGACCTGCCCGACCTGCCTGGGCCTGCCGGGCTCGCTGCCGGTGGTCAACGCGACCGGCGTGGAGTCGGCGGTCAAGATCGGCCTGGCGCTCAACTGCGAGATCGCCGAGTGGTGCCGGTTCGCGCGGAAGAACTACTTCTACCCGGACATGCCCAAGAACTTCCAGACCTCGCAGTACGACGAGCCGATCGCCTTCAACGGCTACCTCGACGTGCAGCTGGAGGACGGTTCGACCTTCCGCGTGGAGATCGAGCGCGCCCACATGGAGGAGGACACCGGCAAGTCCAGCCACGTCGGCGGCGCGACCGGCCGCATCCACGGGGCCACCCACTCGCTGCTCGACTACAACCGGGCCGGCATCCCGCTGATCGAGATCGTCACCAAGCCGATCACCGGCGCCGGCGAGCGGGCCCCCGAGGTCGCCAAGGCGTACGTCGCCGAGCTGCGCGAGGTCATCCGCTCGCTGGGCGTCTCCGAGGCCCGGATGGACAAGGGCCAGATGCGCTGCGACGTGAACCTGTCGCTGCGCCCCAACGGCACCGAGACCTTCGGCACCCGCTCGGAGACCAAGAACGTCAACTCGCTGCGCAGCGTGGAGCGGGCCGCCCGGTTCGAGATCCAGCGCCACGCCACCGTGCTGACCGACGGCGGCACCATCGTCCAGGAGACCCGCCACTTCCACGAGGACAACGGCAGCACGACCTCGGGCCGGATCAAGGACAACGCCGAGGACTACCGCTACTTCCCCGAGCCGGACCTGGTCCCGATCGCCCCCTCGCGCGAGTGGGTCGAGGAGCTGCGCGCCGCCCTGCCCGAGCTGCCGCGGGTGCGCCGGGCCCGCCTGCAGGCCGAGTGGGGCCTGTCCGACAAGGACATGCAGTCCGTCCTCAACGCCGGTGCGGTCGGGCCGATCCAGGAGACCATCGCGGCCGGTGCCCCGGCCGACCAGGCCCGCAAGTGGTGGATGGGCGAGCTGGCCCGCCGCGCCAACGAGACCGGCACCGAGCTCAGCGAGCAGCCGATCACCCCGGCGCAGGTCGCCCGGGTCGCCGCGCTGGTCGCCGAGGGCAAGCTGAACGACAAGCTGGCCCGCCAGGTCATCGAGGCCGTGCTGGCCGGCGAGGGCGAGCCGGACGAGGTCGTCGAGAAGCGCGGCCTGGCCGTCGTCTCGGACGACTCCGCGCTCGGTGCCGCGGTCGACCAGGCCATCGCCGAGAACGAGGCCGTCGCCGCCAAGATCCGCGACGGCAAGGTCGCGGCCGTGGGCGCGCTCGTGGGCGCGGTCATGAAGGCCACCCGCGGCCAGGCGGACGCCGCCCGCGTGAAGGATCTGATCCTTGAGAAGCTCGGCGTCTCTGCCTGAGTTCCTAAGGTGTCTTAGGCATCTAAGGCCCCCTAAGTAAGGCCTAAGGCCCGGTTCCACCCCCAGATCGGGAGGGAACCGGGCCTTTGCCGTGCCCGAGTGGCCTCATCTAAGGCATCCGGGCCCCGAAACATCGGGAAGCCTGCCGATGTGGTGCCCCCCTCTGGGAGAGGAAGCTCTTAGTCAACAGGGAAGACCGAAGAACGAAACCCACAAGGGGAACACCGTGATCGAGTACGAGCTCATCCAGCAGCAGGTCCACGAGCTCCAGGTCCACGCCGAACACCAGCGCCTCGTCCGCGAGGCGAAGGAGGCCCGCCGCGGCCTGCGCCGCCCGGTCGCCGCGCGCTTCCAGCGCCGCGCCGCGCGGAAGACGGAATGCTGACGGACCGGCACCCGGCGGGTGCCGAGGAGAAGTCGGAGGGGGAGGCGCGAGTGTGCGCCGCCCCCACCCGGCGGTTGCCCGGGGCGTTATACCCCAGGCCCCCCCCCCCCCCCCATTGCAGGGGAGACACCAGGACGCAGA
>NZ_JBHWGV010000036.1:55257-57239 GCF_042732955.1 Kitasatospora sp. NPDC059747
CTCTCGCCCCCCCCCGCCCCGCGGGGGGCCCCGTGTGTCGGGGGGGGGGGGGGCGGGCGAGCGCCCCCCCCCCCCTCCGGGCGTTCGCCGGGCGAGATATCCCCTCGGCCCGCCGCCACCGCCTATGGCATGCTCGCCTCCATGCAGCAGATGTCGGTCAGTCCCGTCTTCGTCGGCCGCGGCACCGAGATCACCGCGCTGGCCGACGCGCTGCGCCGGGCCGGCACCGGCAGCCCGCAGACCGTCCTGGTCGGCGGCGAGGCCGGCGTCGGCAAGACGCGCCTGCTGGAGGAGTTCCTGGACCGCGCCGGCCACGGCGGGGGAGTGGTCACCACCCTGGGCGGCTGTCTGGAGATCGGCGCCGAGGGCCTCCCGTACGCACCGATCGCGGGCGCCCTGCGCCGGCTGCACCGCACGCTCGGCCCCGAACTGGAGGCCGCGGCCGCCGGCAGCGAGGGCCATCTCGCCCGCCTGCTGCCCGAGTTCGGCGACGGCGACGGCGAACCGAACGACGAGTACGGCCGGGCCCGGCTGTTCGAGCACACCGCGAGGCTGATCGAACGGCTCGGCGCGGACCGTACCCTCGTCATCGCCGTCGAGGACCTGCACTGGTCCGACCGCTCCACCCGCGAGCTCCTCGCCTACCTGGTCCGCACCCTGCACCGCGCCCGCGTGCTGCTGGTCGCCACCTACCGCTCCGACGACCTGCACCGGCGCCACCCGCTGCGCCCCTTCCTCGCCGAGCTCGACCGGCTGCGCACCGTCCAGCGGCTGGAGCTGGCGCGGTTCCGCCGCGGCGAGGTCGCCGCCCAGCTGGCCGGCATCCTCGGCACCGCCGCGCCCGACCGGCAGCTGGTGGACCGGATCCACCGCCGCTCCGAGGGCAACCCCTTCTTCGTCGAGGAGCTCGCCACCGCCTTCGAGGACGGCTGCGGGGCCGGCCTCACCGACTCGCTGCGTGACATCCTGCTGGTCCGGGTGGAGAGCCTGGACGAGGAGGCCCAGAAGGTGGTGCGGATCGCCGCGGAGGGCGGCTCGCACGTCGAGCACGCCCTGCT
Source organism: Kitasatospora sp. NPDC059747 (assembly GCF_042732955.1). Classification (NCBI taxonomy): domain Bacteria; kingdom Bacillati; phylum Actinomycetota; class Actinomycetes; order Kitasatosporales; family Streptomycetaceae; genus Kitasatospora; species Kitasatospora sp. NPDC059747. Next base: position 56,316 of record NZ_JBHWGV010000036.1, read on the forward strand.
CGCCGCCGTCCTGGCCGACCTGATGGCCGACGAGGAGGAGCTGATCGGCGCCCTGCGCACGGCCGTCGGCGCCAACATCCTGCGCCTGGACAGCGACGGCGAGGGCTACCGCTTCCGGCACGCGCTGGTCCGCGAAGCCGTCTCGGACGACCTCCTGCCCGGCGAACGGCACCGGATCAACCGCAAGTTCGCGCTCGCCGTCGAGGCCGAGCCGCACCTCGTGCCCGCTGATGCCCTGCCCGCCCGGCTCGCCAACTACTGGTACCACGCGCACGATCCGGCCCGCGCCCTGCCGACCGCCCTGGACGCCGCCCGGGCCGCCCGGCGCCGCAACGCCTTCGCCGAGCAGCTGCGCATGCTCGAACGCGCCCTCGAACTGTGGGACATGGTCTCCGAGGACGTCCTCGCGCACACCCTGCGCCCGTACGACTGGGCCGAGACCTACCCGCCCGGCTCCTGCGACGTCCGTCCCCAGGACGAGGACTGCGACCGGATCCAGCTGATCGACGTGCTCGCCGAGGCCGTCGTCGCCGCCCGGCGCAGCGGCGACCGCGAGCGCGGGCTCAGCCTGGCCAAGCGGGCGCTCAAGCTGGTCGACGAGACGGTGGACCCGCTGCGCGCGGCCTGGTTCCGGATCAACCGGGCCCGCATGCTCGGCCACCTGCGGCGCTCGGGCGACGACGAGGAGATCGCGTACGCGCACCGGCTGGTCGACCACCTGCCGCCGTCCGCGGTGCAGGCCGAGGTGTTCGCGCTCGGCGCCGGCGTCGCGATGCTCAAGGACCCGGGGCCCGAGCACATCGAGCTCGCCGAGCGGGCGATCCGGATCGCCCGCGAGGTCGGCGCGCCCGCCGGCGAGCCGCCCGCCCGGATGTAGCGCGCCGGCCGGCGCGGCGACCGGGCGGGGGACGCCGAGTCCGGGCG
>NZ_JBHWGV010000036.1:57249-79564 GCF_042732955.1 Kitasatospora sp. NPDC059747
CCGCTCCCCCCACGCCCCACCCCCCCGCCGCCGCTCACCCCCGCCGCGCCCGCGCCCTCGGCGCGCACGCCGTCGAGCAGCACGCGCGGATGACGCTCGCCGGCCTGCGCTACGACCTGGAGGGGGACGCCGAGTCCGGGCTGGCCGGGCTGCGGGCCGCCGTCGAGGCCTCCCGGCGGGTCGGCACGCCGGACGTGCTGCTGCGCGGCATCAACAACCTCGCCAGCGTGCTGCGCGGGCTCGGCCGGTCCGAGGAGGCGATGGCGATGGCCCGCGAGGGCCTGGAGCACGCCGCCGGCTACGGACTGGTGCGCAACAGCGGCAGCATCCTGACCGGCAACCTGGCCGAGGCGCTGATCGACCTCGGCCGCCTCGCGGAGGCCGTCGAGGTGCTGGGCGACTGCGACCCGGACGAGACCACCAACGCCCACGCCGAGTTCCTGGAGCGGATGCGCGGCGAGATCGCCCTGCTGCGGGGGGACCTGCCCAAGGCGGCCGTTCTCGTGGCCCGGGCCCGGGAGGCCAACCGGGTCGGCCGGATCCAGCACTCGGCGCCGATCAGCCGGCTCGCGGTGCGGATCGCGTGGCTGAACGGCCGGCCGATGGAGGCCCGCGCCGAACTGCTCGGCGCGCTCGCGGACGCCCGGCGGCTCGGCGACGAGGCCGACGTGTACCCGCTGCTGTTCGAGGGGGCCGCGGTGGAGGCGGACTCCCGGGGCCTGCCGGAGGCCGCGGCCGGGCGGGCCGAGGCGCTGGCCGGGATCGCCGCGACGGCGGCCGGGCTCACCCCCAAGGCGCCGCTGCACCACGGCTGGGCGCGGCTGCTGGAGTGCGAGCTGGCCCGCGCCGGGGGCACCGACACCCCGGAGCAGTGGGCCGCCGCGGTCGCCCTGCTGCGGCCGGTCGCCCTGCCGCACCCGCTGGCGCTCGGCCTGCTGCGGGCGGGCGAGGCCGAGGTGCGGGCCGGGCGGCGCGAGGCGGCCGCCGAACTCCTGCGCGAGGCGCGGGAACTGGCCGAGGCGCGCGGCGACCGCCCGCTGGTCGCCGAGATCACCGGCCTGGCCGACCGCGCCGGGCTGGCGCCGGCCCCGGCCGCGCCCGCGGCGGCCTCCTCGGGGCAGGCCGCACCGGCGGGGGAGTCGTTCGGGCTCACCCCCCGTGAGCGGGACGTGCTCCGGTTGCTCGCTCGCGGCTGGACGAACCGGCAGATAGCCGAGGAGCTGTACATCTCTCCGAAGACCGCGAGCGTGCACGTGTCCAACATCCTCGGCAAGCTCGCGGTCGGCGGCCGCGGCGAGGCGGCCGCGCTGGCCCACCGGCTGCGGCTGTTCCCGGACGACCTGGCCCCCGCCACCGGGTGACCCGCGCTCCGGCCCGGGACCGGCAGGCGGACCCCGCCCGCCGGCCCCGGACCGGTGGGCGCCGTCGCGTGCTCCCGTGCGCGCCGCGTGAGCCCCCGCCCGCGCGCCGCCGCCAACCGGGCCGATCCGCCGGAATCAGGTGCATTTCCCTACCCTCCCACCATTACTCTAAGTTCAGTGTGCGTGTCATTGAGTGACGGAATTGGTGTAGGGTCCCGATCGGGAGCATCGGTGCGGTGCGGCGACCGGAAGGCCGCCCACCCCCTGGGCCACCGTCCTGACGGTGCGCCAGGTCACCGCGTACGGCGAAGCGGCGCGCGGCCGGTGGCCCGTGGCCGGGGCGCCGGGTCCCGGGCCGGAGGGGGAGAGGTCAAGTGAGCTCCACCGATACGGTGCTGCCCGCGGCCGAGCGGCCGGGCGCGCCGGCCGCCGACGCGCCCACCACGAGACGCGGCCCGATGCGCCGCCTGCGGGAGGGCCGCGCCCTGCCCGGCCTCGCCCTCGGCGCCCTGTGCCTCAGCTACGCGTGCGGCGCCGCGACCGGCTGGGGGTCCCACCAACTCGCCGTCTTCATGGGTGATTTCGGTCTCGCCGCGGCGGCCCTCGCGGCCGCGCTGTCCTGCCTGGTCTACGGCTGCACGGTCGGCGGCCACGCCCGCCCGGCCTGGCTGCTGTTCGGCCTCTCCTCGCTCACGGTGGCCTTCGGCAACGGCACCTGGGGCTGGTACGAGCTCGTCGAACGCACCGCCCTGCCCCAGGACTCGCTCGCCGCGTACGCCTTCCTGCTGTTCGCCCCGCTCTCCATCACCGGCATCCTGGTGCTCGCCCAGCGCCCGCGCTCCGCGGCCGGCTGGCTCTGCCTCCTGCTGGACGGCTGGCTGATCGCGGGCTCGCTGTTCACCCTCAGCTGGAGCCTGGCGCTCGGCCGGATCGCCGCCGGCGAGGGCGGCTCGGTGCTGACCCTGGCCCTCAAGCTGGCCTACCCGGTGCTGGACATCCTGCTGGTCAGCCTGGTGGTCGGGCTGCGCTTCGGCGGCCGGGACGGCAACCGGGCCGCCGTGCACACCGCGATGATGGCGCTCGCCGTCACCGTCATCTGCGACGCCCTGTTCACCTCCCCGGCGCTGCACAGCAGTTACCACTCCGGCGAGCTCCTCGACGCCGGCTGGTTCTCCGGCAGCCTGCTGCTGGCCTGGGCGCCGTGGTCGCCGCGCTGGCGCCGCCCGCTGCGCGAGCACCCGTCGGCCGGCGGCCTGCCGCGCCGCCGGGTGGCCACCACGTTCAGCGCGCTCACCCCGTACGCCGCGGCCGCGGTGTGCACCGCCGGGATCCTGTACAACGCGCTCGGCGGGCGCCAGCTCGACCGGGTGGTGGCCGCGGCCGCCTGCACCGTCGGCCTCGCGCTCATCCTGCGCCAGGGCGTGATGCTGCTCGACAACCTCTCGCTCGCCCAGGAGCTCGCCCACAAGGAGGCGCACTTCCGTTCCCTGGTGCAGGGCTCCAGCGACGTCATCATGATCGCCGGCGCCAACGGCGTCCTCTCGTACGTCTCCCCGGCCGCGCTCGGCGTCTACGGGCGCGACCCGGAGGAACTGGTCGGCGGCAACCTGCTGGACCTCGTGCACCCCGAGGACGTCGACCGGGTGCTCGGCGAGGTGCGCCGCTACCTCGCCCGGGTCCGCCTCACCGCGCACCGCTCGCCGGGCACCGCCGAACCCTCCGCCCGGGTCGAGTGCCGGATCCGCTCCGGCGCCGGCGAGTGGCTGCACGTCGAGTCCACCGTCAGCCGGCACCGCGACGGGCTGATCCTCAACAGCCGGGACGTCACCGAACGCGTCATGCTCCAGGCCCAGTTGCAGCACAACGCCTTCCACGACCCGCTCACCGACCTGCCCAACCGGGCGCTGTTCACCCAGCGGCTGCGGGCCGCCCTCGGCACCCGCGACCGGCAGGGCGGCCGGGGCGAGCCGGGCGCCGGGATCGCCGTGCTCTTCCTCGACCTGGACGGCTTCAAGGCGGTCAACGACAGCGCCGGCCACCAGGTCGGCGACGAGCTCCTGGTGCAGGCCGCCCGCCGCCTGCAGGGCGCCGTCCGCTGCGGGGACACCGTCGCCCGCTTCGGCGGCGACGAGTTCGCCGCGCTGGTGTGCGGCCCGCTCGGCCGCCTCCAGGTCCAGGAGCTCGCCGACCGGCTGCGGGTCGCGCTGTCCGAGCCGTACTGGATCGGCGGCGCCGAGCTCGCGGTCGCCGCCAGCATCGGCATCGCCTTCGGCACCCCCGAGCGCGGCCCGGCCGCCGACCCGCGCACCGGCGCCGACGAGTTGATGCGCAACGCCGACCTCGCGATGTACCGGGCCAAGTCCGAGGGCAAGGGCCGGGTGGTGCTCTACAGCCCCGCCATGCGGGCCGACCTGGAGCGCCGCACCGAACTCGACGAGCGGCTGCGGGTCGCCGTCCGCGAGGGCGGCTTCACGCTGCTCCACCAGCCCGTGGTCGACCTCGGCAGCGGCGCCGTGACCGGCGTCGAGGCGCAGGCCCGCTGGCGCTCGGCGAAGGGCCTGCTGCTCACCCCCGCCGAGTTCCTGCGCTCCGCCGAGCACGGCGACGCGGCCACCCGCTTCTCCCGCTGGCTGATCCACGAGGCGGTGGCGGCGGCCGCCGCCCGGCGCGGCCTGCCCTCCCGCAACCGCACCGGCCCCGCGCCGGTGCCCGTAGCGGTCCGCCTCTCCGCCGAGCGGCTGTGCTCGCCCGGACTGTACGAGACCGTCGCGGCCGCGCTGCGCGACCACCGGCTGCCGGCCGGCGAACTGGTGATCGAGGTGGCCCGGATGGGCCCGGACGCCCTCGCCGACGAACTCGGCCGCCGCCTGGCCGCACTGCGCCGGCTCGGGGTCGCCACCGTCCTGGCCGGTTACGGTGCCGGCAGCGGCTCGCTGGGCGCCCTCGCCCGGCTGCCGCTGGACGGCCTCAAGCTGGACCGCTCCCTCGTGCAGGACCTCGGCGAGTCCGCGCTCAGCCGCACCCTGGCCGGGCACGGGCTGCGCCTCGGCCGCGACCTCGGGCTGCTCACCGGCGCCGAGGGGGTGGACCTGCCCCGGCAGATCGCCGCCCTGCAGGAGCTCGGCTGCCGCCAGGGCCAGGGATCGGCCTTCGCGCCGCCGCTCGACGAGCCCCGGCTGCGCCGCGCCCTGGTGCGCCGCGGCTACCCCCTGCCGAGACCGCTCGGCTCGCTCTCGGCCCGCCGGGCGTACCTGGCCGCGGACACCCGGACGAGTGGCCGCGGGGAGTCTCAGGGAGGGCGTGTCGTACATCACCACGGGGCCTCCGACCTGCCCGAACACCGGGCGGTGGCAGGTCCGGGAGTCGGTCCGCATGGCGAGACGGCCGTCCCACCTGCTTGACATGCGCCCCCGAACGGGAGGAAGGTCGTTGCCATGCGCACCCGAATTCTCGTACTTGGCGGGCGCGTCGGCTGAGCGGGCACGCACGCCCCGCTTGTGACAGACCGACGCGCCACCCCTCGCATGCCCTTGGCACGAGGGGTTTTTTGTTGCACTGACGCTGTTCCACCCACGCAAGACCCCTGGCCGCAACTGCTCCGCGAACCCCACGGAAACGGGGAAAAGCGGGACGATTGAGGCAGAGCCGGCGATCGGCCCGAACCGGGACCCCACCCTCGAAGCACCTGGGGCCCGCACCACAGGGCCGGCAAAACCCGAGAAGAGACAGGCAGATGACCGAGCACGCCGCATCCCCCCGCCGCGGGGACAACCCGGCCGCCCACGCTCCCGCTCCCCAGCACGTCGTCGAGACCATGACCGGCGCCCAGTCGCTCATCCGCTCGCTCGAAGCCGTGGGCGCGGACACCGTGTTCGGCATCCCGGGCGGGGCCATCCTGCCCGCCTACGACCCGCTGATGGACTCGGCCAAGGTGCGTCACATCCTGGTGCGCCACGAGCAGGGCGCCGGGCACGCCGCCACCGGCTACGCCCAGGCCACCGGCAAGGTCGGGGTCTGCATGGCCACCTCGGGTCCGGGTGCCACCAACCTCGTCACCCCGATCGCCGACGCCTACATGGACTCCGTCCCGATCGTCGCGATCACCGGCCAGGTCGCCTCCAAGGCGATCGGCACCGACGCCTTCCAGGAGGCGGACATCTGCGGCATCACGATGCCGATCACCAAGCACAACTACCTGGTCACCGACCCCGCCGAGATCCCCCGGGTGATCGCCGAGGCGTTCCACATCGCCGCCACCGGCCGCCCCGGCCCGGTCCTGGTCGACATCGCCAAGGACGCCCTCCAGGCCACCACGACCTTCCGCTGGCCGGTCGAGACCTCGCTGCCCGGCTACCGTCCGGTCACCAAGCCGCACGCCAAGCAGATCCGCGAGGCCGCGAAGATGCTGGTGGGCGCCAAGCGCCCGGTGCTGTACGTCGGCGGCGGCGTGATCAAGGCGCAGGCCACCGCCGAGCTGCGGATCCTGGCCGAGCTGACCGGCGCCCCGGTCGTCACCACCCTGATGGCGCTCGGCGCCTTCCCCGACAGCCACCCGCAGCACCTGGGCATGCCCGGCATGCACGGCAGCGTCCCGGCCGTCACCGCGCTGCAGAAGGCGGACCTGCTGTTCACCCTCGGTGCGCGCTTCGACGACCGCGTCACCGGCAAGCTGGACGGCTTCGCCCCGTACGCCAAGGTCGTCCACGCGGACATCGACCCGGCCGAGATCGGCAAGAACCGCCCGGCCGACGTGCCGATCGTCGGTGACGCCCGCGAGGTGCTGGCCGACCTGATCGTCGCCGTCCAGGCCGAGTTCGACGCCGGCCACAAGGGCGACTACAGCGAGTGGTGGCAGAAGCTCGACGAGTGGAAGCAGACCTACCCGCTGGGCTACGAGCCCGCCCCCGCCGGGGAGCTCTCGCCGCAGCAGGTCATCGAGCGGATCGGCCGGATCGTCGGCCCGGACGCCATCTACGCCGCGGGCGTCGGCCAGCACCAGATGTGGAGCTCGCAGTTCATCCGCTTCGAGAAGCCGGCCACCTGGCTGAACTCGGGCGGCGCGGGCACCATGGGCTACGCGGTCCCGGCCGCGATGGGCGCCAAGGCGGGCCGTCCGGAGGCCGTGGTCTGGGCGATCGACGGCGACGGCTGCTTCCAGATGACCAACCAGGAGCTGGTCACCTGCGCCCTGAACGGCATCCCGATCAAGGTCGCGGTCATCAACAACGGTTCGCTGGGCATGGTCCGCCAGTGGCAGACGCTGTTCTACAACCAGCGCTACTCCAACACCGTGCTGCACGCCGGCCCCGGGCACGACGGCGTCGAGCCGCCGGAGCAGGGCGGCACCCGGATCCCCGACTTCGTCAAGCTGTCCGAGGCGATGGGCTGCGTCGGGCTGCGCTGCGAGCGCCCCGAGGACCTGGACGCGGTCATCGAGCAGGCGATGGCGATCGACGACCGCCCGGTCGTCATCGACTTCATCGTCCACCAGGACGCCATGGTCTGGCCGATGGTCGCGGCCGGAACCAACAACGACGAGATCCAGTTCGCCAAGGGCATCCGCCCCGACTTCGGCGACGACCTCGACTGACGCCCCGCCCTCCCGTCGCCCACCGCCACCCTTCTCGGGACCGGCTTCGCCGGACCCCCCTCGTGCGCCTGAGGAACGACATGTCCAAGCACACCCTCTCCGTCCTGGTCGAGAACAAGCCCGGCGTGCTCGCCCGCATCGCCTCGCTGTTCTCCCGTCGGGGCTTCAACATCGACTCCCTCGCCGTCGGCCCGACCGAGCATCCGGACGTGTCCCGGATGACGATCGTGGTCAACGTCGAGGACCTCCCGCTGGAACAGGTCACCAAGCAGCTCAACAAGCTCGTGAACGTGATAAAGATCGTCGAACTCGACCAGGCCGCTGCGATCCAGCGGGAACTGGTCCTGGTGAAGGTCCGCGCCGACAACGAGACCCGGTCGCAGATCGTCGAGATCGTCCAGCTGTTCCGTGCCAAGACCGTCGACGTGTCGCCCGATGCGGTGACCATCGAGGCCACCGGCAGTTCGGACAAGCTGGAGGCCATGCTCCGGATGCTGGAGCCGTACGGCATCAAGGAACTGGTCCAGTCCGGCCTGGTCGCCATCGGGCGCGGTGCCCGTTCGATCACCGATCGTTCGCTCCGCGCCCTGGACCGCAGCGCGTAACCGGCGTTTCTCACACGCTGAACAAAGACCCCACACCCCGCCGGGTGCGAATACGGTAGGCACCGCGTACCCGGCACCCATCACGCAAGGAGATGTGCCCCCGTGGCCGAGCTGTTCTACGAAGACGACGCCGACCTGTCCATCATCCAGGGCCGCAAGGTCGCGGTCATCGGCTACGGGAGCCAGGGCCACGCCCACGCGCTGTCCCTGCGCGACTCCGGCGCCGACGTCCGCGTCGGCCTCAAGCCCGAGTCCAAGTCCCGTGCCAAGGCCGAGGAGGCCGGCCTGCGCGTGGTCACCCCGGCCGAGGCCGCGGCCGAGGCCGACGTCATCATGATCCTGGTGCCGGACCCGATCCAGGCCGACGTCTACGAGGCGGACATCGCCCCGCACCTGAAGGCCGGCGACGCCCTGTTCTTCGGCCACGGCCTGAACATCCGCTTCGGCTTCATCAAGCCCCCGGCGGACGTCGACGTCTGCATGGTCGCCCCGAAGGGCCCGGGCCACCTGGTCCGCCGCCAGTACGAGGAGGGCCGCGGCGTCCCCGCGATCGTCGCGGTCGAGCAGGACGCGACCGGCAACGCCTTCGCCCTGGCGCTGTCCTACGCCAAGGGCCTCGGCGCCACCAAGGCCGGCGTCATCAAGACCACCTTCACCGAGGAGACCGAGACCGACCTGTTCGGTGAGCAGGCCGTCCTCTGCGGTGGCACCGCCGCCCTGGTGAAGGCCGGGTTCGAGACCCTGGTCGAGGCCGGCTACCAGCCGGAGATCGCCTACTTCGAGTGCCTGCACGAGCTGAAGCTCATCGTCGACCTGATGTACGAGGGCGGCCTGGAGAAGATGCGCTGGTCGGTCTCCGAGACCGCCGAGTGGGGCGACTACGTCACCGGCCCGCGCATCATCACCGACGCCACCAAGGCCGAGATGAAGAAGGTCCTCGCCGAGATCCAGGACGGCACCTTCGCCAACACCTGGATCGCCGAGTACAAGGCCGGTCTGCCCAAGTACAACGAGTACAAGAAGGCCGACGAGGACCACCTGCTGGAGACCACCGGCAAGAAGCTGCGCTCGCTGATGAGCTGGGTCAACGAGAAGGCCTGACCCGGCCCGGGGTCCGCCCCGTTCCGCAACTCCCTTGTACAAGTAGGCTGCTCCCGTCCGGGTGATTTCGCCGGACGGGAGCAGCCTCGTACTCCGCCCGTCGATACACTTCCGAGTGCGCGTCAGGCCCACAGCGTCGTGCGTCTACCTACGCGGCATGCCACCTTCCCCCGCCCTCCACGCCACCGCCGTGCCCGGGGGAACCGGACAGTTAAGGACACACTGTCGTGAGCACTGCTAACAACACTGTGAGAACCGGCGTCGTACTGATCGCCGAGGAGCTGTCGCCCGCCACCGTCGACGCCCTCGGCCCCGACTTCGAGATCCGCCACTGCAACGGTGCCGACCGCACCGAGCTGCTCACCGCGATCGCCGACGTCGACGCGATCCTGATCCGCTCGGCGACCAAGGTCGACGCCGAGGCGCTGGCCGCCGCCCGCAGGCTGAAGGTCGTCGCCCGCGCCGGCGTCGGTCTCGACAACGTGGACGTGGCCGCCGCCACCAAGGCCGGCGTGATGGTCGTCAACGCGCCGACCTCCAACATCGTCACCGCCGCCGAGCTCGCCTGCGGCCTGCTGATCTCCGTCGCCCGCAACATCGCGCCGGCCAACGCCGCGCTCAAGCAGGGCGAGTGGAAGCGCAACAAGTACACCGGCGTCGAGCTGAGCGAGAAGGTCCTCGGCGTCGTCGGCCTCGGCCGGATCGGCGTCCTGGTCGCGCAGCGGATGTCCGCGTTCGGCATGAAGATCGTCGCGTACGACCCCTACATCCAGGCCGCCCGCGCCGCGCAGATGGGCGTCAAGCTGGTCTCGCTCGAAGAGCTGCTGGAGGTCTCGGACTTCATCACCGTCCACCTCCCGAAGACCCCCGAGACGATCGGCCTGATCGGCGACGAGGCGCTGCACAAGGTCAAGCCCACCGTGCGCATCGTCAACGCCGCCCGTGGCGGCATCGTCGACGAGGAGGCGCTCGCGAGCGCCCTGCGCGACGGCCGGGTGGCCGGCGCCGGCCTCGACGTGTACGCGAAGGAGCCGTGCACCGACTCCCCGCTGTTCGCCTTCGACAACGTGGTCGCCACCCCGCACCTCGGCGCCTCCACCGACGAGGCGCAGGAGAAGGCCGGCATCGCCGTCGCCAGGTCGGTGCGCCTCGCGCTGGCCGGCGAGCTGGTGCCGGACGCCGTCAACGTCCAGGGCGGCGTGATCGCCGAGGACGTGCGCCCGGGCCTGCCGCTCGCGGAGAAGCTCGGCCGGATCTTCACCGCGCTGGCCGGCGAGGTCGCCGTGCGGCTCGACGTCGAGGTCCGCGGCGAGATCACCCAGCACGACGTCAAGGTGCTCGAACTGTCCGCGCTGAAGGGCGTGTTCGAGGACGTCGTGGCGGAGACGGTGTCCTACGTCAACGCCCCGCTGTTCGCCCAGGAGCGCGGTGTCGAGGTGCGCCTGACCACCTCCAGCGAGAGCCCCGAGCACCGCAACGTCATCACCGTCCGCGGCACGCTCGCCGACGGCGAGGAGATCGCCATCTCCGGCACGCTGGCCGGCCCGAAGCAGACCCAGAAGATCGTCGGCGTGGACGCCTTCGACGTGGACGTCGCGCTCACCGACCACATGGCCTTCTTCAAGTACGAGGACCGCCCGGGCGTCGTCGGCGTCCTCGGCAAGCACCTCGGCGACGCCGGCATCAACATCGCCGGCATGCAGGTCGCGCGGGACGGCGGCGGCGCGCTCGCGTCCCTCACCGTGGACAGCGAGATCCCGCAGGACGTGCTGTCGGCGATCGCCGCCGAGATCGGCGCCCGCTTCGCGCGGTCGGTCGACCTGGGCTGACCCTCCCGAGGCTCCGTACCGGGCCCGGACCTCCGTTTCGACGGTGGTCCGGGCCCGGTTGCGTGCGTGCGGGTGACTCCCGTCTCAGATACTAGGAAATCCAAGTATTCGTGCAGACACGGCCGGGCCGGGGTCGTACCGTGGAAGAGCCATACGGTGTGCCGCCCCTGTAGCCAGGGCGCGCGGCCCGTGTGTGCGTGCGCCTTCACGGGCAGGCGACCCCTGCCTCTGCGCGTACCCCTCCCCTCACCATGTCGTGCTTCTGCGCGCCGCTTCCAAGGAGTCCGGTATGCCTTCCACCGCCGACCGCCACGCCTCTCCCGCCCCCGCCGCCACCCCCGTCCGCGCCCCGCGCCGCCGCCGGTCCGCCGAGCGGAACCCCTTCGCCGCCGCCGCGCTGCAGCGCTCGCTGGACCGCCGGGACAACGGCGGTGCGACCGGCCACCTCTGACCGGCGGGGCCGTCCGGGCGTTCATCTGCCAACTGGGCCGGACGGGCTGACGGACGGTCACCCGGGAGAGTGCACCTTGCCTCCGTCCGGGGGACGGTGCTCGCACCGGCCGACGCGATCATCCTAATTTGGGGCCCCCGGAAGGGTGATCGACGCCCGCGCGGGCGGGCGTCAGCGACCTCCTCGGTGTGCGGATCCGTCCCCCTTGCCGGGGGAGAGGGCCCACGTGCGTCTGCCAACCGTCCGCCGTTCGCTCGCCCGGATCGGCGTCACCCTGACCCTGCTGGTCGGCCCGGCCGCGCTCGCCGCCGCGCCGGCCGGCGGCAGTCCGCCGACGGACCCGCCCGGGTCCGGCCGCGCGGCGTCCGTCCTGCTCGAACTCGGCACCGAGGCGGCCGGCCCCGCCTGGCGGCGCGCCGCCGACGACTCCCGGCGGGCCCGGCGCTCCCCCGAGGAGGTCCGCCGGGCGGCCGCCAGGGCCGGCGCCGACCAGCGGGCCAGGGCCGGCGACGCGCTGGACCGGGCCGCCACGGCCGTCCACCGGGCCGTGCCCGCCGCCCGCGAGCTGTACCGCACCCGCACCCTGCTCACCGGCCTCGCCGTCACCGCGCCCGCCGACCGGCTGGCCGCGCTGCGGGCACTGCCCGGCGTCCGGGCCGTCCACCCGATCGTCCGCAAGCAGCGCGACAACGCGTACTCCGTTCCGCTGACCGGCGCCCCACAGGTGTGGGAGGCCGCCGCGAGCGGGACGGGGAGCGACGGCAACACCGGCAAGGGCGTGCGGATCGGCGTCATCGACAGCGGCATCGACTACACCCACGCGGACTTCGGCGGCCCCGGCACCGAGGCCGCCTACCGGTCGGTCGAGCGCGGCAAGCCCGCCCCGGCCGCGCTGTTCCCCACCGCCAAGGTGATCGGCGGCAAGGACCTGGTCGGCGACGACTACGACCCGGACCCGTCCTCCCCGCACCACCAGCCGGTGCCGCACCCCAGCGACAACCCCATCGACTGCGACCGCAACGGCCACGGCACCCACGTCGCCGGCACCGCGGCCGGTCTCGGCGTCACCGCCGACGGCCGCACCTACACCGGGCCCTACCGGGCCGGCCTCGACCCGGCCGGCTTCAGGATCGGCCCGGGCGCGGCCCCCGGCGCCCAGCTGTACGCGATCCGGGTGTTCGGCTGCGAGGGCTCCACCGACCGCCTCGCCCAGGCCCTCGACCTCGCCGCCGACCCCAACGGCGACGGCGACCTCGGCGACCGCCTCGACGTCGTCAACCTCTCGCTCGGCAGCCGCTTCGGCAGCCCCGACGACGCCGACGCGGTGGCCGTCGACCACCTGGCCGCGCTCGGCACCGTCGTGGTCGCCGCCGCCGGCAACGAGGGGGACGTCTACGGCATCAGCGGCAGCCCCGGCACCGCCGCCCGGGCCATCGCCGTGGCCGCCTCCGTGCACGGGCACGCCGACACCGACGGCATCACCGTGCTCGCCCCGGCCGACCTCGCCGGCGCCGTCCCCGCCCACTGGAGCGAGCGCTACCAGGGCTGGTCCACCGCCGACGTGCACGGCCGACTCGCCCTGCCCGCCGACCAGTCGGACGGCTGTACCGCGTTCAGCGCGGCCGACCGGCAGCGGCTCGCGGGCAAGGTCGCGGTGCTGGCCTGGGCCACCCGCGAGTCCGAGCGGGCCTGCAACTCCGGCCCGCGCGCCGACCACGCCGCCGACGCGGGCGCGATCGGCGCCCTCTACGCCGCCGACAGCGACCACCTGCCCGAGATCGCCGGCAACGACCGCATCCCCGTCGCCCTGCTGGCCCGCGCCGACGGCGAGCGGCTCCGCCGGGCCGCCGCGGCCGGCGGGGCCGAGGTCCGGCTGGCCGCCCCCGGCAACCCGCTGCACGGCTCGGTCTCCCAGCTCCAGCCCGAACGGGCCGACACCCTCACCGACTTCACCTCGCGCGGCATCGGCCTGCCCGGTGTCGTCAAGCCCGACCTCGCGGCCCCCGGCGAGAGCATCTGGTCCGCGCTCGCCGGCAGCGGCAGCGGCGGCCAGCGCGAGGACGGCACCTCGATGGCCACACCGCACGTGGCCGGGCTCGCCGCCCTCGTCCGCGCCGCCCACCCGGACTGGCCGGTCGAGGAGGTCAAGGCGGCGCTGATGAACACCTCCGTCGACACCCGCCTCGACGCGGACCGCGGCAGCCCGGTCTACGGCCCCGAGCGCACCGGCGCCGGCCGGGCCGCGGTCGACCGGGCCGTGCGCACCCCGGCCGTCGCCTACGCCTCCGGGGACGGCGCGGTCGAGGGCTCCGTCGGCGTCTCCTTCGGGCCGGTCGAGGTCGGCGGCCCGACGGCGCTGCGGCGCGAGATCGAGGTGCGCAACCACTCGGCGGCGCCGCTGAGCTACCGCACCGGGTACGCGGCGGCCACCGAACTGCCCGGCGCCCACTACGAGGTGGCGCCGGAGCAGGTCGACGTCCCGGCGGGCGGCACCGCGCACGTCCGGGTGACGCTCAGCGTCCCCGGAGAGCTGGGACGCGCGCCGGACCCGACCCTCGACGCCGTCCAGGGCGGCAAGGCACGCTCCTACCGGGGCGAGCTCTCCGGACGCGTCCTGCTCAGCCCCGTCACCGACCCGGCCCTGCCCGAGCTGCGGGTCCCGGTGTTCGCGGCCCCGCGGCCCGCCACCGGCCTCAGCGCCTCCGCCCCGGTGCGCACCGCCCGGGACGGCACCCTGCTGGTGCTCGGCGGGAGCAGCGCCCCCGGGGACCGGCCGGGACTCGTCAGTGCCTTCGCCCTCGGCGGCGAGGGCGCCCGCTGGGCCGACTGCCCGCCCGGCGGCGGCGCCGGGCTGCGGCCCGGCTCGGGCATCGTGCCCGAGAAGTCGGGCGGGGACGCGCCGGCGCCGGAGGACGTGTGCGTCGAACACCCCGGCGACCGGGCGGCGAACCTGCGGGCCGTCGGCGCCGCCGCGGACTCCGGGACGCTCTACTTCGGTGCCCGGCTCTGGGCTCCCGCCACGACGCCCGTCGGCCTCTACGGGGTCCGGGTCTCGCTGGACACCGACGGGGACGGCGTCGCCGACGTGATCGTGAAGGCCGACCGGGAGCGCGGCAGCGACGTACTGGTCGCCCGCGCGCTCGACGCCCGCACCGGCGCCGAGTTGGACGTCCAGCCGCTCAACGCCCGCTGGGGCGACGTCGACACCGCCCTGCTGGACAGCGAGGTGCTGGTCCTGCCGGTGCGGATCGCGGCCCTCCCGGGGGTCAAGGAGGGCCACAGCGTGGTGCGGTACGGCGTGTGGACCGGCCCGGCCGTCCAGGGCAAGCCGGACCCGGCCGACGCCTTCGGGTCGATCGGCCTGCGGGGCGTGCGGCCGACCGTCGCGGTCGACGTGCTCCACCCGGCCGTCACGGTCCGGGCCGGGATCGCGGGACCGGCCGCCATCGCGGCCCCGGCGCGGCCCGGCACCGTCCTCGACGTCCACCGGGCGGCGGGCGACACGTCCTCGGTCCTGCTGCTCCACCACTTCAACCCGGGCGCCCGGCGGGCGGAGGTGGTCGTGCTTCCCTGACCCCCGGACGGAAGGAGGGGCGGCCCGCACGACACGCGCGGGCCGCCCCTCCGCGTGCCGTCAGCCGGCCTGTGCCGCGCGGGCCTCCCGGCGGCGGACGCGGCGCGGGGTGTGCGGCGGGCGGCGGCGGGAGACGCGGGTGAAGACGGCGACCAGGGCGAGGGCCGCCGTGGTCGCGGACGTGACGACCAGGCCCTCGGTGAGGCCGGGCGGCCGGAACGCGCACGTGACGCGGTCCGCCCCCGCCCCCAGCGGGACGCCGATCATGCCCAGGACCGGTGTGGGCTCCGCGGGCCGGCCGCCGCCGGCCGCGCAGGTCCACCCCTCGGTGGCCGGGACGGACACCAGCGCCGTGCCCGTCGAGCCGGCCGGGAGGACGGCGGTGAGCGCGTGGCCGCCGGCCGTCACCCGGGTCGCGCCGGTCGCCGTCAGCCGGGCCACGGCCGCCTCCAGGGCGCCCGGCCGCAGGCAGCCGATCGGGCGGGCCGGGACCTGGCTCACCCCGTCGGACCGCAGCGCCACCCGGACCAGCCCGTCGGCCGGGACCGGCCCCAGCCGGTGGACCGGGACGGCGGTGGTCGGCTGGTCGCCCTCGCTGCGGTAGGTGGTGCCGAGGCCGCTGACCGTGCCCCGGTACCAGACGCCGTGGAAGAACGCCGTCCCGCCGGGCGTGCACGCCGCCGTGAACTCCGTCGCCGCGCCCCCGCCCGGCAGCGACCAGCCGCTGCTGCCGTGCGGCGTCGGCGCCGGGCCGCCCGCCGGGACGGGCACCGGAGCGTCGTACACCGGGCCGCCGAGCAGCGACTCCTGCCGCGACCACACCGAGGTGGTGTCCACCCGGTGGCCCGCCGGCAGCACGGTGACCAGCGGCGGCGCGGCGGCCCGGCCGGGGGCGAAGCCGTCCGGCGGGGGGCCGTCGTCCAGGTGGGCGCGGACGGCGAACAGCGCCTGCCCGACCGGGTCGGTGACGCTGCCGGTGCTCCGCCCGCCCGCCGTCCAGCCCGCGCCGAGGTCGTGCAGGAGCAGGGCGGCGACGGTCGGCAGGTAGCCGCTGAAGTAGCCGCCGCCCTGGCCGTCGAGGAGCAGCGGGTCGTTGGGGGTGAAGGCGTGCGGGCCCGGGTCGCTGCGCCCGGCGGGCCAGTCCGCGGCCCGGCGCACCGCCGCGTGGGCGGCCCGCACCGCCGTGCCGGAGGCCGTCCCCTCCGGGCCGGGGGCCAGCGCCGCGTAGCCGGACCAGACGGCATTGCCGAGCACCGCGCCGCCCAGCACCCAGGTGAGGGCGGCGCCGGCCCGCCGGTCGGCGTGCCACCGCTCCGACGCCCACAGCGCGGTGAGCAGCACCGCCCCGCCGACCGCCAGCAGCAGCCAGGTGGACGTCCGCACGGAGTGCCGGCCCGCCGCCAGTCCGGCGATCACCGCGATCACGGCGGCCCCGCCGAGCAGCGCGGGCAGGTCCGGCCGGTGCGCCAGCGACACCCAGGCGGCCAGCACCAGCAGCCCGCTCAGCGCGAACGCCACCCGGTACGGCCCGCCGGCCGGGATCGCCAGGCCGTGCCAGACCAGCACCGTCGGCGTCCAGACGAAGCTCAGCACCACCAGCGCCAGCGCGCCGCACCACACCGCCCGCTCGCGCACCCGCACCCGCCGGTTGAACGGCAGCCCGCACACCAGCAGCAGCCCGAACAGGCCGATGGCGACGTCCGGCAGCGGGGCGCCACCGTGCGTGCCGGGCAGCAACTGCGCGAGGTGCCCGCCGAAGCCGTCCGGGCCGAGCGGCTCCACGGGCGACTCCGGCTGGGCGGCGCGGGCGGCCCGGACGGCGACGAACAGGACGGGGGAGGCGAGCAGGACCCCGGCGACGGCCATCGTGACGGCCCGGCCGGTCGTGCGGACGCGGTGGCGGAACGGCCGGGGGGTCGCCAGCAGCCGCACGGCGAGGACGAGTCCGGCGGTGATGGTGGCCATCGCGGCGGTGTAGAGGTTGCCGGCCCAGGCGAGCGCGACGCACAGCGAGCCGAGCACCCAGCGGCGCTCGTGCAGGCACCAGTCGCCGGCCAGGCACAGCAGCGGCAGCGAGACCAGGCCCCACAGCCAGTGCGGCGCCGCCCCGCCGACGGCCAGCACCCAGGCGCAGAGCCCGTACCCGACGGCGGTGAGCGCGCGCAGCCGGCGCGGGCCCGGGTGCAGGCGGCCGAGGACGTGCGTCATCAGGGCGGTGCCCAGGCCGATGCTCGCGAGGGTGACGAGGAGGACCGCGAGGTGTCCCTGGTCGCGGGGGAGGAGTGCGGCGGGCCAGGAGAACGGGTTCATCAGGTACGCGAAGAAGTCGGCGAGGAACGGCACTCCGTACCCGCTGTTCCAGTTGAACAGGAGGTCCCCGGCCGCCCGCCCGTGCACGAGGTCCCACATGTGGGCGTGGAACGGCACCGCGAGGTCGTCCGCCCCGGGCGGCCACGCCCCGCGGAGCCCGGCGGCCAGCGCGTACCCACCCATCGCGAGCCCCGCCGCCCCCGCACAGACCCCGCCCTCCCGCCGCCACCCAGCCCGCACGCTGCGCCCCGCTCTACGAGGAATCCCGATCTCCGCCACAGTAAGTGCGCCCCCAGCGCATTCCCGGGCGTACGCGCTCCTTCGAACGGGTGGTGTGGAAGCAGCCTCGGGGCCAGTTCTGCCAAGGTTTTCCCGTGCACAAGGAGATGGATCTCGATGACATGCCGGAGTGGCTTCGCCCTCCCGCCACGGGCCACACCGCCGACGACCTTGATCGGCTCGAAAATCTCCCTCCACACACGGAGTTGCTCTTCGGAAGCCTGATCTTCTCGTCGCGCCAGACGATGTTCCACTCAAGGACGATCAGCACCTTGGAACGGCAGCTGGAGGACCAGGCGCCGGAGGGCTGGGAGGTCTGGGGCCGGATGGGATTGAAGCTTGACGCCCGGAACCGACCGGAGCCGGACGTGATGGTGGTGGACGCCAGGGCGGACACTGGCCCCGACCAGACGTTCTGTCTCGCGCAGGACGTCCTGCTGGTGGTCGAAGTGGTTGAGGAGGAATCGGCGGAGCGCGATCGTGAGCTCAAGCCGCGCAAGTACGCGAACGCCGGTATCCGGTATTTCTGGCGGGTCGAGTACGAGCAGGACCGCCCGGTCGTCCACACCTACGAGTTGGACCTGGCGTCGAGTGACTACGTTCCGACCGGGGTTTTTCCCGACCGCCTGGTGACGAGACAGCCGTTTCCTCTCGACCTCACTCTGACGCGTCCGAATCGTGGACGCGAGGTGTCAGCCCCTGGGACACCGGAGTAGGGTCCGAGCATGTCTCGCACGATTCGTCTCGCAGTTGTCCCCGGTGACGGCATCGGCCAGGAAGTCGTGGCCGAAGGGCTCAAGGTCCTCAGGGCCGTGCTTCCCGCCGAGGTGAAGCTGGAGACCACCGAGTACGACCTCGGCGCCCGGCGCTACCACCGGACCGGGGAGACGCTGCCGGACGAGGTCCTCGCGGAGCTGAAGGGGCACGACGCGATCCTGCTCGGCGCCATCGGGGACCCGAGCGTCCCGTCGGGCGTGCTGGAGCGGGGGCTGCTGTTGAAGCTGCGGTTCGCCTTCGACCACCACATCAACCTGCGGCCGGGCCGGCTGTTCCCGGGCGTCGCGTCGCCGCTGGCAGGGCAGCCCGAGATCGACTTCGTGGTCGTCCGCGAGGGCACCGAGGGCCCGTACGTCGGCAACGGCGGCTCGCTGCGCACCGGCACCGAGCACGAGGTGGCCACCGAGGTCAGCCTGAACACCGCCTTCGGCATCGAGCGCGTGGTGCGCGACGCCTACCGGCGGGCGCAGGCGCGGCCGCGCAAGAAGCTCACCCTGGTCCACAAGAACAACGTGCTGGTGCACGCCGGCCACCTGTGGACGCGGATCTTCGCCGAGGTCGGCGCGGAGTTCCCCGAGGTCACCACCGACTACCTGCACGTCGACGCGGCGACCATCTTCTTCGTCACCCAGCCGGAGCGCTTCGACGTCATCGTCACCGACAACCTGTTCGGCGACATCCTGACCGACCTGGCCGCCGCCGTGACCGGCGGGATCGGCCTGGCCGCGAGCGGCAACATCAACCCGGGCGGGGAGTTCCCGTCGATGTTCGAGCCGGTGCACGGCTCCGCGCCGGACATCGCGGGCCAGGGCAAGGCCGACCCGACGGCCACCGTGCTGTCGGTCGCGATGCTGCTGGACCACCTGGGCCTGGCCGCCGAGGCCGCCCGGGTCGAGGCCGCGGTCGCCGCGGACCTGACCGAGCGCTCCGGCACCCGCACCACCTCCCAGGTCGGCGACGCGCTCGCCGCCCGAGTATCCGGCTGAGGGGGCCGGATCCGACCAGCGGAGTTCCGGCCGATTACGGGCCGCGACCCCCACAAGGGAATCCGGCCGCGGGGCCGGACCACATAACCGCAGCTTGCAGCTTCCCAAGCGGCAGGCGACTGTTCGGCACGGCCCTCTGGATGCGAGTATCGACAGTGGGCCGTGCCGTTGTGCGTGTGTTCGGGCGTTCACCCGCCCGCAGCGACGCTCAGCCGGCGGTGGCGGCCCGAACCAACCCCACGGTGAAGGACACACAGCCATGAGCACGCCCACCCAGGCGCCCATCACGTTCGACCTCAAGCCCTCCGCCAGCCCGCTGTCCGACGCGGAGCGCGAGGCCCGGCTGACCAACCCCGGGTTCGGTCGCGTCTTCACCGACCACATGGTCACCGTCCGCTGGACCGAGGGCCGGGGCTGGCACGACGCCCAGCTGGCGCCGTACGCGCCGCTGGAGATCGACCCGGCGAACATGACCCTGCACTACGGCCAGGCGATCTTCGAGGGCCTGAAGGCCTACCGCCAGGCCGACGGCTCGATCTCCACCTTCCGCCCGGAGGCCAACGCCGCCCGCTTCCAGGCCTCGGCCCGCCGCCTGGCCATGCCGGAGCTGCCGGTCGAGACCTTCGTCGAGGCCGTCGAGCTGCTGGTCCAGCAGGAGCAGGCCTGGGTGCCGAACGAGCCCGAGCAGAGCTTGTACCTGCGGCCGTTCATGTTCGCCACCGAGGTCGGCCTGGGCGTGCGCCCGGCGAACTCCTACCTGTTCATGATCATCGCCTCCCCGGCCGGCGCGTACTTCCCGGGCGGCGTCAAGCCGGTCTCGGTCTGGCTGTCCAAGGAGTACGTCCGGGCCGCCCCCGGCGGCACCGGCGCCGCCAAGTGCGCCGGCAACTACGCCGCGTCGCTGGTCGCCCAGGCCCAGGCCGCCGAGAAGGGCTGCGACCAGGTGGTCTGGCTCGACGCCGCCGAGCACCGGTGGGTCGAGGAGATGGGCGGCATGAACCTGTACTTCGTCTTCGGCGAGGGCGAGGACGCGAAGATCGTCACGCCGGAGCTGTCCGGCGCCCTGCTGCCCGGCATCACCCGCGACTCGCTGCTGACCCTGGCCGCCGACCTCGGCTACGCCGTCGAGGAGCGGAAGATCTCCACCGACGAGTGGCAGCAGGCCAACGCCGACGGCACCCTCACCGAGGTCTTCGCGTGCGGCACCGCCGCCGTCATCACCCCGGTCGGCTCGGTCAAGTCCGCCGCCGCCGACTGGACGGTCGGCACCGGCGAGCCCGGCCCGGTCACCATGGAGCTGCGCAAGGCCCTGCTCGCCATCCAGGGCGGCCAGAGCCCCGACACCCACGGCTGGCTGCACAAGATCGTCTGATCTCCGCTCCCGCCCCACCGCCTCCGGCCCGCACCGTTTCGCATCGCGAGACGTGCGGGCCGGACCGCGGAGGGTGTGCCAGACTGCCAGCGTGTCCTCGCTGTCGCTGATTATTAGCAGCAGGCGCGCCGGTCCGCAGTGACCGCTCCCGCACGACCCGATGCGGAGCGACCACCAGCGTCCAGACCCGCGCGCAGACCTCTCGCACCCGCGAGGGGTCTTTTTGTTTCCCGGACCGGCCGAGAGCCCCCACGAAGGGCTCGGGGACACCGGGGCCGCGCGCGGGATGCTGGACAGTGGAGCCGGGACGACGAACCGGCAGAGCAGTACGAAACCTCCCCGAACGGAGAACCAGGGGTCATGACCGAGGTCACCCGTACCGACGACAGCTTCCACGTGTTCGACACCACCCTGCGCGACGGCGCGCAGCGGGAGGGCATCAACCTCACGGTGGCCGACAAGCTGGCCATTGCCCGGCACCTGGACGACTTCGGGGTGGGGTTCATCGAGGGCGGCTGGCCCGGGGCCAACCCGCGCGACACGGAGTTCTTCGCCCGCGCCGCCGCCGAGCTCACGCTCGAACACGCGCAACTGGTCGCCTTCGGCGCCACCCGCCGGGCGGGCGGCCGGGCCGCCGACGACCCGCAGCTGGCGGCGCTCGTCACCTCCGGCGCCCCCGTCGTCACCCTGGTCGCGAAGGCGCACGACCGGCACGTCGAACTGGCCCTGCGCACCACCCTGGACGAGAACCTGGAGATGATCCGGGACAGCGTCGAGTTCCTGCGGGCCGCGGACCGCCGGGTGTTCATCGACTGCGAGCACTTCTTCGACGGCTACCGGGCCAACCGCGACTACGCGCTCGACGTCGTCCGCACCGCGCACCGCGCGGGGGCCGACGTGGTCGTGCTGTGCGACACCAACGGCGGCATGCTGCCGGCCGGCGTGCGCGACATCGTCGCCGACGTGATCGCCTCGACCGGCGCCCGGATCGGCATCCACGCCCAGGACGACACCGGCTGCGCCGTCGCCAACACCCTGGCCGCGGTGGACGCCGGCGCCACCCACGTGCAGTGCACCGCGAACGGCTACGGCGAGCGGGTCGGCAACGCCAACCTGTTCCCGGTGGTGGGCGCGCTGGAGATCAAGTACGACCGCCGGGTGCTGCCCGCGGGCCGGCTCGCCGAGATGACCCGGATCTCGCACGCCATCGCCGAGCTGGTGAACCTGACCCCTGCCACCCACCAGCCGTACGTCGGCTACTCCGCCTTCGCGCACAAGGCCGGGCTGCACGCCTCCGCGATCAAGGTGGACCCGGACCTGTACCAGCACATCGACCCCGAGCTGGTCGGCAACACCATGCGGATGCTGGTCTCCGACATGGCCGGCCGCGCCTCGGTCGAGCTGAAGGGCAAGGAGCTCGGCTACGACCTCTCCACCGACCGCGACCTGGCCGGCCGGGTGGTCGCCAGGGTCAAGGAGCAGGAGAACCTCGGCTACACGTACGAGTCCGCGGACGCCTCCTTCGAACTGCTGCTGCGCGACGAGGTGCGCGGCAGCCGGGAGCGCTTCTACACGCTGGAGTCCTGGCGGACCATCAGCGAGCAGGGCCCGAACGGCTTCACGGGCAACGAGGCGACGGTCAAGCTGTGGGCCAAGGGCGTGCGCCGGATCGCCACCGGCGAGGGCAACGGCCCGGTCGACGCGCTGGACAAGGCCCTGCGCACGGCGCTCGAAGGCATCCACCCGCAGCTGGCCAAGCTGGAACTGGTCGACTACAAGGTCCGCATCCTGGAGGGCCAGCACGGCACCGGTTCCAAGACCCGGGTGCTGATCGAGTCCACCGACGGCACGTCGACGTGGTCCACCGTCGGCGTGGCCGACAACGTCGTCGCCGCCTCCTGGCTGGCGCTGGAGGACGCGTACACCTACGGCCTGATCCGGGCGGGCGTGGAGCCCACCGAGTGACGAGCCGTCAACCCGCCCGTGGGGGCCGGGGGGGGGGGGGGCGCGGGGGGGGGGGGGGGGCGGGGGGGGGGCGGGGGGGGGGGGGGGGGGGGGGGGGGGTGTTTTGGGTGTTTGT
>NZ_JBHWGV010000037.1:0-21129 GCF_042732955.1 Kitasatospora sp. NPDC059747
GGCGCGATCTGCCGGGGATTGAGGACACTGACATGATCGGCCCGCGTGGTCCATTCGATGCCGCCGCCGATGGGCCGGAGGTACATGACGCCGGCACACTGCTCCATGAAGACGCCCTCACGCGGCAGGCCGTCGTCGAGGTGCCCGCGATCGATCACCACCTCGTGGAGGAGGGGGACTTCGGACAGCACGGATCTCTGGTCTCCGAACATCGGGGTCTCCGCAGTCGCACAGCGCCATCGGCTCATCACCTGGTGTAGCCATGATGGCGTGATGGGCCCTACGATCGGAAGCCTCCGAACTGACCAAAACAGGCGACGTTCAATAGGGGATGCCCGTGCACGTCAGGACTCTTGACCCGTCCTCCTCGCCGTATGCGCCGCTAGGAGTTCAACTTCGCAGGTCACGCAAGGCCAGAGGGCTCACACAAGACGAGCTCGGGCACGTAACGAAGTTCTCGGGGTCGTACATTTCGCGAATTGAACGCGGCATCGTGCCCCCGAGTCGGAAGTTCGTCGTGGTGGTGGACCGAGCGCTGGATACCGGCGGCACGCTGGCCCTCATGCTTGATCAGCTGGAACACGGCGCACTCAAGGAGGGGTTCCCGGAGTACGCAGGAAAGGAAGCCGACGCCGTGGCGATCAAGCTCTTTCACCTCGGCGTGATCTCAGGACTCCTCCAGACCGAGGGCTATGCGACCGCGTACGAGTCCGCTCCTGTTCGCCGTGGCACGGCTACCCAGCAGCAAGCGGACGCTCGCGTGAAGTACTTGCTCGATCGCCAGGCAAAGCTCCAACGCACGCCACCGCCGTTCGTACAGGCGGTGATTGACGAATCAACCCTGCACCGACCAATTGGCGGACCCGCTGTGATGGTTGGCCAACTCCGGCATCTCGAACGGTTGGCGGAGCAGCCAAACGTAACCATCCAGGTAGCGCCGGTCTCCCTGGGCGAGGAACGACCGTTTGCTCACACCGTCACCCTACTCACCATGCCGAACGGCAAGCTCCTGGGATACACGGAGAGTCACAAGACCGGGTACCTCGAACGGGATGCACGGATACTGTCGGAGTGGGCCAGGGACTACGATCGGCTTCAAGTCGAAGCTCTGTCCCGATCCGGTTCGCTTGAGCTGATCAAGGCGGTGCGAAAGGAATTTGAAAGCCATGCAGCACATTGACCTTTCCAGCGCCCAGTGGCGCAAGAGCACCTTCAGCGGTCAGGGCGGTGACTGCATAGAGGTGGCACCCAACTTCCCCGGCCTCCTGCCCGTCCGCGACTCCAAGGACCCTCAGGGGCCGACCCTGATCTTCCCCGCCGAGGCCTGGCGGTCGTTCGTCTCCGCCGTCCAAGCCGGTGAATTCGGCGCGATCTAAACCGCCTCCGACCTCCCCCGGCCGCCCGCTCTACCCGAGCGGGCGGCCTGTTGCATCAAGAGGCCACAGTGGCGAGTTCGTCGAGCAGTGCGGCGACGGCGGCGTCGGTAAACCGGTAGCCGGCGGCGGTCTCGGCGAGGTGGCCCGAGGCGATGCGGGAGTTCCACCACTCTTCGAGGCGGGCGGGGCCGTATCCGCCGGTGCGGAAGCCGTACGGCTCGTGTGCCGGGCCGCAGCCGGTGATCATGAGCTCGTACGTCGGCAGCGTGCAGGATCCCTCGGCCTGCGGAGGCGTCTTGAGGTACTGCTCGAACGAGTCGACCCGGTTGAAGCTGGTGAACAGCCAGAACAGGTAGTCGTACATCAGCATGGAACGCGCATCGGCGTGCAGGGTGAAGAACCCCTTGTCGTGCACGACGGCCGCCGCGAGCGCCCGCATTCGCCGGTCCGCGTCGGGCAGCACGTCCGAGACCTCGCCGAAGGCACGCAGCAGGACCGGGGAGAAACTGCCGTCGCGCACCATGGCGAGCTCGGCGAGCCGGTCCTCCTCCGAGGTGTCGTAGACGGACTCGTCGACCAGGCCCGTGACGAACGCCTCGAAGTTCTCCGCGACCAGGGTGATCGCGAAGTCGCTCTCCTGGTCGACGTGCACCACGGTCGGCTCGCCGTCCGGACCGCACGCGCGGTAGTCGAGGGCGAGCATGTCGTGGCCCGCCGAAGGCGTGTCGGCGAAGTAGACACCGATGTCCGGGTACTCCCACATGTCGATCCAGAACAGGCTGCCGAACTCGCCGCCCAGCGACTGCGGCCGGGCATGCCCGATGCCCCGGATGCCGGTGATCTCGATGTAGTCGTCGGCCCAGGACGTCGGCTCGGCCATGGGGAAGCAGGTCCGGGTGGGAATGCCACCGTTGTGCGCGGTCATCAGCGCGACATAGGAGTCGGGCAGACGGTATCCGCCGAGCTCGTCCTCCAACGCCTCGATCAGTTCCCGCGAGGGCGGCGCCTCCTCCACGTAGTCCTTCAGCGCGTACGGCGAGTCGTCCCAGAACCCGGCGACGTCGAAGCCCTCGAAGTGTCCCACTGCACCCTCCCGCGTCAACTCGTCCGGCGATTGTACGTTCGGCCCCGCGCGCGGACCGCGGTCGCCCAATCCCCTATCACTACCGCGTGATACATCTGTATCATCAGGAGCCTCGGCCAAGGTGCCGAGCTTCTCTTCCGAGCCATGCATCCAACCCATGCCTCCGACCCGGAAGGTCCTCCGAACATGCCAAGAATCTCCGCGCTCCTCATAGGCGCGTTCCTCACCGCACTCGCCCTGCCCGCTACACCGGCCGTGGCCTCAACGCCTGTTGCCGTCACTGACGCGGGAACCGTCCAGGGCACCGCCCACGACGGGTACCGCACGTTCCAGGGCATCCCGTACGCCGCCCCGCCCACCGGCGATCTCCGCTGGCGCGACCCGCAGCCCGTCACTCCGTGGTCCGGCGTACGTGACGCCACCGCACCCGGCAACCGCTGCCCCCAGGGCGCCACCGGCGACGAGGACTGCCTCTACCTCAACGTCACTGCCCCACAAGGCGCCAAGCGCCGCCCGGTCGTCGTCTGGCTGCACGGCGGCAGCTTCACTGGCGGCGCCGGCAGCGACTATGACCCCCACCGCATGGCCGTCGACGGCGACGCCGTCGTCGTGACGGTCAACTACCGGCTCGGCATCTACGGCTACTTCGGCTACCCCGGCCTCGCCGGCTCCGGCGACTTCGGGCTCGCCGACCAACAGGCCGCCCTGCGCTGGGTGCGCCGCAACGCGGCGGCGTTCGGCGGCGATCCCGGGAACGTCACGCTGGCCGGGCAGTCGGCCGGCGGGATGAGCGTGTGCTCCCAGCTCACCTCGCCCTCCGCCGCAGGGCTGTTCGACAAGGCGATCATCCAGAGCGGGTCCTGCCTCATCGACTACCCGAAGGCGCTCTTCTGGCCGACCATGCCCGCCGGCTCGCCCTGGACGAGCCGGGCCGCCGTCGAGTCAGCGGGCAGTGCGCTCGGCACCGCCCTCGGCTGCACCGACGTCGACTGCCTACGCCACAAGCCCGCCGCCCAACTCGTCGACCATCTCGGGCAGTTCGCCAAGCCCGCGTACGACACCCCGCTGCTCCCCACCGAACCCGCCCAAGCGCTGCGGGAGGGCCGGTTCAAGCGCGTCCCGGTCCTCCAGGGCGGCACGCGCGACGAGCACCGCGGGTTCGCGGCCGTCCTCAACCTCGGGCACCCGATCACCGAACAGGGCTACCACGACCTCCTCGTGCAGAGCTTCGGCGACCAGGCCGATGCCGTCGCCGAACGCTACCCGGCGAGCGACTACCCCTCCCCCGCCGTCGCCTGGGCCACCGTCGCCACCGACCGGATATGGTCCTGCCCCACGCTGGCGGGCGACCGCCTACTCGCGCGCCACATCCCCGTGTACGCCTACGAGTTCGCCGACCGCACAGCCCCCGTGTCGGCCGGCCTCCCGCCCGGCTTCCCCTACGGCGCCTACCACGCCTCGGAGTTGCCGTACCTGTTCGACGTCGCCGGCCTGCCGACCACGCTCGACGCCGACCAGCAGCAGCTCGCCGCCCGCATGATCCGCGACTGGGCGCGCTTCGCCACCACCGGACACCCGTGGCAGCGGTTCGACGACAGCGAGGCGCACAGCTTCACCACGGACGACGGACCTCGGACCGTCGACCTGGACGACGAGCACAACTGCGACCTCTGGACGTGAAGTTGATCGAGGGGTGCCGGAGAGCCGGCACCCCTCGGGTCGGTTCAGACAAGCGACGCGTGCGACGGCACGACCACGCCGTACAGGTCGGCGATCGTCGCGAGTGCGCCGTCGTGGATCTGGCCGGCGGGCACCTCCACCCCGCCCGACGGCAGGGCCCGCGTCGCGCACGCGTCGGCGACGACGGTCGGCCGGTTGCCGCGCAGGAAGGCGCCGGCCGTCGTGAAGGCCACGCACATGTGGGTCATGAAGCCGGCCACGACGACGTCCTCGTGCCCGGCCGCGTCCAGCCGCTCGCCAAGGTCGGTGCCGACGAACGCGTCCGGGACCTGCTTGACCACGACGGCCTCGCCCTCAACCGGGGCCACCGCCGGGTGGATCCGCCCGATCTCGGCCCGGACGTCGTACGGGGTGCCCTCGCCGCCGTCGTTGACGATGTGGATCACCGTGGCCCCGGCCTCCCGGGCCCGGGCGAGGAGCGCGGCGGCGGCGTCCAGGGCGGCCTGCCAGCCGTCGAGCTCCATCACGCCACGGGTGTAGGTGTTCTGGTAGTCGACCATGATCAGCGTCGCGGCGGCGAGCGAGGCGGGCGTCTCGTCGAGGCCGTTGAGCGCGCGAAGGGTGGTCGTGGACATGGGTGTACCGCCTCGGGTCGATTCAAAGGGAATGTCGGTCACTGCGGTGACCTGCGAGAACAACGCTAGGCGCGCTCACCGTACGTCGGCAATGCCGTCTAACATGCAGAAACCGACATCACCGCCTGCGACACCACCGCCTGCGACACCACCGAAGCTGGGAGACGCCGTGGCCCCCGCCGAACGACTCATCGTCATCGTCATGTTCGAGGGCGTCGACCTGCTCGACGTCACCGGGCCGCCCGAGGTGTTCTCGCTCGTGCGGCGCGAGACGGACGACGCCACCGGCTACCGCGTCGTCCTCGCCGCCGAGACGGCCGCCCCGGTCACCACCGCCGCCGGGGTGCGCGTCCTGCCCGATGTCACCTTCGACGAGGCGGCCGGGCGGGCGATCGACACCCTCCTCGTGCCCGGCGCGGTCGAGGTCGACGGCGAGCGCCGGGTCAGCGCCGTCACCGATCCCGCCGTCGTCGCCCGGGTGAAGGAGCTCGCCGCGCACGCCCGGCGGGTCGCCTCCGTCTGCGTGGGCGCGCACATCCTGGCCGCGGCCGGGCTGCTCGACGGCCGGCGGGCCACCACGCACTGGTCCACCGCCGGCCAACTCGCCGCCGAATACCCGGAGATCGAGGTCGACGCGGACCCGATCTTCATCCGCGAGGGCGAGGTCTGGACCGGCGCCGGCATCAGCGCCTGCCTGGACCTGTCACTCGCGCTCGTCGCCGACGACTTCGGCGAGGAGCTGGCGCTGCGCGTCGCGCGGCAGCTCGTGATGTACCTCAAGCGCCCGAGCGGGCAGAGCCAGTTCAGCGTCCCGCTCGAACCGGTCTCGACGACCCGGCGGACCGAGGACCTGCGCCACCACATCACCGCGAACCTCACCGCGCCGCTCACCGTGGCCGACCTCGCCGCCCACGCGCACGTCGGGGAGCGGCAGTTGACCCGGATCTTCAAGACCGAGCTCGGCACGACCCCGAGCGCCTACGTCGAGTCGGCCCGCGTCGAGCGGGCCCGCAACCGGCTGGAGACCACCGACGAGACGCTCGAACGCATCGCGTCCACCTGCGGGTTCGGCACCACGGACACGCTGGTGCGGGCGTTCCGGCGCCAACTGGACACGACACCGACGGAGTACCGCCGCCGCTTCCGGACCGTCCGGGGGTGAACCGGTCGACCCTGTCGACCCTGGACCCACCCGGCGGTGCGGATCACCGAGCGGACTTGTGCCGGTGATGTCCCACCGCCATGATCGTGCCCTGCATTCGGGCTGCGAGGCCATGGGGCCGCGGGGCCGAGGGCCGTGTACGGGGGAGACAGAGGCGCATGCAGGCGTTGACCGCAGGAGATCCGTCGACGATCGGGCCCTACCGGCTCCTCGGGCGGCTGGGCACGGGCGGGATGGGCCAGGTCTACCTCGGGCGCAGCCGGGGCGGGCGGACCGTGGCGGTGAAACGGATCCGGGCCGAACTCGCCGCGGACGGCGAGTTCCTGGGACGGTTCCGGCGCGAGGTGGCGGCGGCCGCGTAACGCCCGAACGCCCGCGGTCCATGTAGCCGCGGGCGTCCGGGTGTTACGGGATGTGACGGTGCGTCAGCTGCGGGAGCCGCGGCGACGGGCGATCACCAGCGCGCCGCCACCGACGGCGAGCAGCGCGGCGCCGCCGGCGCCGTAGGCGATCATCTGGCTGCTGTTGCCACCCGTGCTGGCCAGGACCGGCGCGGGCTTGGCCGAGACCGGCTTGGCGCTCGGCTTGCCGACCGGGCCGGTGGTGTCGGCCGGACCGGACGGGGCCGGCGCGGCCGGGGAGGCCGACGGGGTGCCGGTGGTGGCCGGCGCCGACGGCTTGGTGCTGGTGGAGGCCGAGGGCGAGGCGCTGGTCGACGGCGTCGTCGTCGCCGTGGGCGTCCCGGTCGGGTGCTGGGTGGGGGTGCCCGTGGGCGAGGCCGAGGAGGTCGGCGTGCCGGTCGGGGTCCGAGTCGGCGTGCCCGTGGCGGTCGGGGTGCCGGTCGGGGTCGGGGTCGGCGTGCAGGCCTTGCCGCCGTTCCAGGCCGTGATCAGGTCGTTCGGGAAGACCCCGTTGGGGTACTTCGGCAGCGGGTTGGCGACGCCGTCGAACTTCTGGTCGTTGTTGTACAGGTCGATCTGGCCGAAGCACTTCGGCAGGTGCTTGCTGACGTCCAGGGTCGCCTGGCTGTGGCCCTTGTTGAGCGTGGTGGTCGCCCAGCCGAGGAAGGTCTGCTTGCCCGAGGTCTCCCAGGTCGGGCCCTCGGTGTCGTACGAGGCCAGCGAGACCTCGTAGTCGCAGCCCTCGGTGATGTCGCCGACCAGGCGGACCTGGATGACGCCGTGCGGCTGGTCCATCCGGCCGTCTTCGGTCCAGGACTTGCCGCCGTCCACCGAGTACTTCACGTTGACGTCGCCACAGGCGTACTCGCCCTGGGCGTGCGCGGTGCCGGCGGTCATCAGCGGGGCGCCGATGGCTATGCCGAGGGCGGCAAGGGCCGGAAGGCTCCGGCGCAGGGGTTGGTGCACGAGGAAGCTCCCTAGTGGTGTGGTGCACGGTGCGGGTGGGGCCTCACCGCTCCCCCGGTGGCGGTCTTCACGGACCGTCACCGGAACTGAACAGACGTGAGGCCGTGACCGTACCGGATCGCCGGGGAGCACCCGCAGGCAGGGTCCGGACCGGGGTGCGGGCCCCGGTCCGGACGTCAGGAGGCCTGTGCCCGGTACTCCGGGTCGTGGGCGAGGTCGGCGAGGAGGGCGTCCAGCTTGGCCCGGTCGACCGAGGGCATCACGAAGACGTGCACGTAGCTGCGGCGGGTGGACTCGTCGCCGGGGACCATCACGACGTCCTGCGAGGACAGCGACCACTTCGCCACCAGGTCGGCGCTGGGCTGACGGAAACGCACGGTGACGGCGCCGGGGGTGCGGGCGGTCCAGAGGTCGACGCCCAGGGCCGCGTCCAGCGCGCGCAGGCGGCGCTCCAGGTAGCCGGCGAGCTCCTGGGCGCGGCGGATGCGGTCCACCTGGTCCTGGTAGGAGTGGCGGGAGAGGTGGTCCCAGAGGATCAGCGGCGAGAAGCCGTTGCGGGAGCCGGCGAAGGTGGTGTCCGGCGCGCCTATGTAGTCGGGCTGGGACGGCGGGCAGATCTGGTACTTGACCTTCGTCATGTAGATGCCGCAGGGCCAGGGCGCGCCGGGCCACTTGTGGCCGCTCATGGCGATCGAGGAGACCATGTCGACGTCGCCGTGCTCCGCGGTCGGCAGGGTGAGGCCGAAGTCGAACTCGGGCAGCTCGACCTCGGGCGTCCAGCCGTACTGCTGGTCGGTCGCGGCGAGCCGCATGAAGGGCGCGTAGCCCGCGCCGAGGGCGCCGTCCACGTGGATCCAGAAGCCGCGACGCACGTCGACCAGGGGCTCGCCGGTGGCCGGGTCGGTGCCGTAGACCACCTCGCGCCGCACCAGGCCGTGGCGCTCGAAGATCGGCAGCAGGCGCTCGCACACCGCGCGGACGTCGTCGTGCGCGCCCTTGAAGGTGCTGCCGAGGTTCAGGTTGACGAAGACCGGGTGGCCCTTCGCGGCGAAGAACTCGACCAGGACGGCGAGCGCGTCGACGTCGATCTCGCCGGTGCCGTCCCACGGGAGGCCGGACGGGCCGGGCCGGGAGGGCACCTCGGTGGGCCACTCGCGGCGCCCGGTGACCGGGTCGACCAGCGGGCACTCGTCCGCGTACTTCTCCAGGCCGACGGCGTGGAACGTCTCGACGCCGAGGACGCACACCGCCTTGGCGAAGGAGTAGTGGGTGTCCTCGGAGTAGAACGCCACCGGGCGGTGGGCGTTGGGGTTGTGGCGGTCGGGCGCGGCGCTGACGTAGCGCAGCGCGTCGAACGGGGCCGTCGGCGGCTGGATCAGCGCCTTGCCGCTCAGGTAGTCGCGGGCGTTCCAGAGCGCGTACATGTTGCCCTCGGTCGAGCCCATGGACAGCATGTAGCCCCAGTACGACTCGGGGTCGGCGGGGTCGTGCGGACGCTTCGCGTTCCACAGCCGCGCGTAGTAGTCGAGCACGGCGCGCTCGACGACCTTGGTGTTGGGCTTGTAGCCGCCGCTCTGGAACGGGTCGCCGAGGTTGTTGATGTTGTTCGGCATGAACCGGGCCAGGTCCAGCGCGGTGCCCTGCATGTCCTGGGTGGCCTGGTAGCCGACCAGGTGCTTGCGCTTGCGCGACAGGTACTCGTCGACCGTGTCCAGCGCGTGCTGGCGCTGCGTCTCGTCCAGACCGCCCGCGGGGAGCACGAACTCGGCGACGTCCAGCTCCGGGCCGGGGTCGACGGCGGTGCCGGCGGTTCCAGTGGTGCCGGCGCTGAACGTGGCGGTCGGGCTCATGCGGGGGCGCTCCGGGAGGTCGAGAACGTAGGGGGCTGCGGGCCCAAGGATGGAACTTCCCGGTGCCTTTGAGAAGCTCCTCCGCAGGAAATTCGGTCGGAACTAGATCATGTTTGCGATTCTTCGGGAACGGCTGCGATCCTGGCGGGCATGCCGAACAATCCGCAGGCCGCCCGGACCGCCCGAACCCCGGTGGACGACGTGGACCGGGCGATCATCCGGGCCCTGGCCGACAACGCCCGCATCCCGAACAACGCCCTGGCCGAGGCCGTGGGCATCGCCCCCTCCACCTGCCTGGCCCGGGTCCGGGCGCTGCAGGAGCGCGGCATCATCCGCGCCTTCCGCGCCGAGGTCGACCCGGCGGCCATCGGGCTGCCGCTCCAGGCGATGATCTCGGTGCGCCTGCGCGCCCACACCCGCGAGCAGAACGAGAGCTTCCGCAACACCGCGCCCGACCTGCCCGGCGTCCTGGCCGTGTTCCACATGGCCGGTTCCGACGACTACCTCCTGCACGTCGGCGTGGCCGGCCCGGAGTCGCTGCGCGACTTCGTCGTCGACCACCTGACCACGCACCCGGCGGTGGCCCAGACCCGCACCAACCTGATCTTCGAGCAGATACCCGGCCGCCGTTACCTCGCTCCCCCGCCCTGACCTGGGCCGGAGCCGGCGCGATTGTCAGTGGGTACCGCTAGCGTTCCCC
This sequence comes from Kitasatospora sp. NPDC059747, assembly GCF_042732955.1. Classification (NCBI taxonomy): domain Bacteria; kingdom Bacillati; phylum Actinomycetota; class Actinomycetes; order Kitasatosporales; family Streptomycetaceae; genus Kitasatospora; species Kitasatospora sp. NPDC059747. Next base: position 9,855 of record NZ_JBHWGV010000037.1, read on the forward strand.
TCGGTGATCACCGGACGGGCCGGTGGGGGTTGCGGAAGGCGTAGGAGGGGCTGTGCGGCGCTGGGAGTTCGTGGCGGACGGATCCGCGAAGTTCTGGGAGGCGGCGGTCGAGGGCGCCTCGGTGCGCGTGCGCTACGGCCGGATCGGCGCGGAGGGGCGCGCGCAGGTCAAGGAGCTGGGCTCGGCCGAGGCGGCGCTGGCGCAGTTCGGGAAGCTGGTCGCGGAGAAGGAGCGCAAGGGGTACGCGGAGGTGGGCGGGCAGGTGGTCGCCGCGGGTGGTGCCGAGCTCCCCGCGCTGCCCGACGAGGACGCCTTCGTCATGCCCGCCGCGTGGAAGGAACTGGTCGAGCCGCGCCGCGGGAGGACGGCCCGCGCCGTGACCACGCCGTCGCCGGAGTCCCTGGCCACGGCGGAGCAGCACATCGCGACCGACCGGGAGTGGATCGAGCAGGCCCTGGCGTCCCCGCACTCCGACCCGGAGCTGGTCCGCGCCGCCCGCGCCTTCCTCGCCGGGAAGGCCGACGCGCTCGGCGCCGTCGCGGTCGCGAGTCTGCTCCCTGGTTCGATGCAGACCCGGGTGGACGCGGTGCTGTTCACCGACGCGTGGGTGGTCCGGCACGGGCTCGTGTTCGCCGCACGCGCAGTCGTGGAAGCCTTCGGTGTCGAGGCGACGTGGGGCCACGGCCACCACTACCGGACGCAGCCGCGCCTGCGGTCCCTGGGGCCGAAGGACGCCTTCCCGTTGCACCTGACGGCGGGGCCGGCGGACCGGGTGCGGGCACTGCTCTCCGTCGCGGACGAGGCGACGTACGAGGACGCGGTCGCCACCCTCGCGACGCTCCGCACCACGCCGCTTCGCCGTGCCGTCGCCACCTATCTCGCTCCCGGCACCCCCGGCTGGGCCGACGAGTGCGTCGCGGACGAGCCCGACTACGGCGACGACGCGCGGCAGCTGCGGCCGATGCTGCTCCGCTCGCTCGACGACCCCGGGCAGGTGGAGCGCCTCGGCCCCTACTCCAAGCACATGTGGCCCAGTTGGTCGGTCGCGCTCGTCGCCACGCTCGCCGACGCCGTCGGTACGGCGTGCGTGCCGCTCCTCGGCGAGGCGCTCGCCATCGTCTACGGCGGCGACGCGGTGCGGGCCATGGCGGCGGCCGTGGCACGGTTCCCGACCGACGACGCCTTCCGCCTCCTGCTCGCCCGCATCGACGACAAGCACGTCCGGCCCGCGCTCCAGGACGCCATGCAGCGCTACCCGGTCCGCGCCACGCGGCTGCTCGCCGAGGCCGTGCTCAAGGAGGGCAGCGCGGCGCCGGCGGCACGGCGGCTCCTCACCACCCACGCGCTCCGGCACCTGGCCGACCTGCCCGCGATTCTGGCGCAACTCGACGACGCTTCCGCCGAGTTGGTCGGCTCGCTGGACGGCGTCCGGGGCCGTGTACCCGACGCGCCCGCCGAGGCGCTGCCGCCGGTGCTGGTCTCGCCGCCGTGGACGCGCAAGCCGACGCCGCCCCGCAAGGCGCGCGTGCTCAAGGGCCTGGAGCCGGACGACGTGACGGTGGAGGCCTGGCTTCCCGGGGAGCGGGAGAGCTGGGCCGCCAGGGCGGCGGACTACAGCCGGTGGGAGTACCCGGAGTCGACGGACTGGGCGGCCGAGGCGGCGCGGGTCCTGGTGGGAAGTAGCGGCAGCCACTGGTACGCGGTCCGGCTGCTGATGATGGGGCCCGCGGAAGAGCTCGCCTCCTGGCTCCGCACCTGGCGGCCCGACGCCCACTACGACGGGCACGAGCCGCTGCTTCCCCTCGTCGCCCGGTACGGTCCGGCCGCGCTGCCGACGGCCGTGTCGCTCGCACGCACCAGGCCGGCGAGCTACGCACCGCTGCTCGCGCCGTTCCTCTCGGCCGACACGGCGCGGATCATGGCCGACTGCCTGGTCCGGCTCAAGTCCATGCGGTCGGAGGCCCGTTCGTGGTTCGAGCGGCACGGCGTGGCCGCCGCGCTGCTGCTCGTCCCCGACGCGGTGGGCCCGGCCGGGCGAGCCCGCAAGGCCGCCGAGGAGGCGCTGCGCGCGGTCGCGGCAGCCGAGAGCCCGGAGGTCCTCCTCGCGGCCGTGGCCGACCGGTACGGCACGGAGGCCGCGGGGATCGCAGCCGACGCGCTCGACACCGACCCTGCCGCGACGGGCGTGCCGGCCAAGCTGCCGGTCCTGCCCGCGTGGGCGCGGCCCGCCCTGCTCCCGCAGGTACTGCTGGCCGACGGTCGGGCCCTGCCGGAGGAGGCCGTCGGGCATGTGCTGACGATCCTCGCGCTGTCCGGACCCGGCGCGCCCCACCCCGCGCTCGCCACCGTCGTCGAGGCCTGCCGTGCGGACTCGCTGACCGCCTTCGCGTGGGCGCTGTTCCAGGAGTGGCACCTGGCCGGCATGCCCGCCTCGGAAACGTGGACGCTGCACGCGCTCGGCTTCCTCGGGGACGACGAGACCGTCCGCCGGGTCACCCCGCTCCTGTGCGCCTGGCCCGGGCAGGACGCGCACCACCGCGCCGTCGAGGGCCTGTCCGTCCTCGCGGCCATCGGGAGCGACGTCGCCCTCCTGCACCTGCACACCATCGCCCAGCGGGTGAGGTTCAAGGCGCTCAAGCAACGCGCCCAGGAGAAGATCGCCGAGGTCGCCGAGGGCTTGGGCCTCACCGGAGAGCAGCTCTCCGACCGGCTCGTGCCTGACCTCGGGCTCGACCCGGACGGCACGACGGTCGTCGACTACGGCCCGCGCCGCTTCACCGTCGGGTTCGACGAGGAACTGCGCCCGTACGTGCTGGACGGGGACGGCAAACGGCTCAAGGACCTGCCCGCCCCCGGCGTCCGGGACGACCAGGAGCTGGCGCCGGCCGAGCGCAAGCGCTTCGTCGCACTGAAGAAGGAGGTCCGGGCGATCGCCTCGGACCAGATACGCCGACTGGAGGCGGCCATGGTGGCCGGGCGCACCTGGACGGGCGGCGAGTTCCGGGAGCTCTTCGTCCAGCACCCGCTGGTACAGCACCTCGTGCGGCGCCTCGTCTGGCTCGCGGATGGCGCGGACGGCACGACCACCGCCTTCCGCGTCACCGGGGAGCGCAGCTTCGCGGACGTCGAGGACTCCGTATTCGTCCTCCCCGAGGACGCGACGGTCCGCCTCCCGCACCCGCTGCTCCTCGGCGAGGCGGCCGTGGCGGCGTGGGTGGAGCGCTCCGCCGCTCACGGGATCGCCCAGCCGTTCCCGCAACTCGCGCGCCCGGTGCGGGCGGTGACGCCGGAGGAGGCCGCCGTCAGCCACCTGCACCGGTTCGAGGGTCAAACGGTGCCGACGGGCCGCCTGCTCAAACTCACCAAACGCGGCTGGGAGCGCGGCCAACCGCAGGACGCGGGCATCGAGCGCTGGTTCTCCAAGAAGCTCGGCGAGGGCCTCCACCTCGTCATCGCGCTCAACGAGGGGATCTGGGTCGGGGTCGTCGACGAGTTCCCCGACCAGACCTTCGAGACGGTCTGGCTGGACCGCACGCCGCGCGACCACTGGAGCAGGACCGAGTACCCGGCGACCTTCGGCGAGCTCGACCCCGTCGTCGCCTCCGAGCTCCTCGCCGACCTGGAGGCGGTGACGGCGCCGTAGCCTCCGTGCGGGCATAGGCCCACGGGTGTAAACCCGTGGGCCTAATCCCGCACGGGTGATCAATCCGTGGGCCGATGCCCTACCGGGAGGGCACGTGACAGCGTTCCTCCCGTGCCCACGGACCTTCCGTCGCGGCATGACTGACGATCCGTGACCTTGGGGAGGGCTCGTGACCACCACTCCGACCGCCGCACCGCCCACCGGCCGCACGGGCCTGTCGCGCCGCCGCATGCTGGGCGCCGCGCTGGCCGCCGGGGCCGCCGTGCCGCTCGCCGCCGTCGCCGGCGCCGGCCCCGCGTGGGCGGCGCCGGCCCCGACGGCCCCGACCCCGACGGCCGGAGCCTCGGGGCGGCTGACGCTGCCCGAGCCCACCGGGCCGCACCCGGTGGGCCAGGTGCGGCTGCACCTGGTCGACCGGTCGCGCCCGGACGCCATCGCCGGGCCGGGGAAGTTCCGCGAGCTGATGGCCACCGTCTGGTACCCGGCGCGGGACGTCGAGCGGTACCCGGTGGCGCCCTGGATGCCGGCCGGCGCGCTCAAGGCGTTCCTCTCCGACGTCGGGGTCGCCCTCGATCCCGCGCTGGCGCCGCTCACTTCGGGCCACACGGGCGCCCCGGTGCGGCGGTCGGGCCGGCGGCTGCCCGTCGTCGTGTACGCGCACGGCGCGCACAGCCACCAGGGCGACCACACGATCATGGTCCAGGAACTCGCGAGCCACGGGTACGCGGTCATCACGGTCGCCCACGCCTACGACTCGTTCACGGAGTTCCCCGACGGCCGGATCGCCGTCCCCATGGGCGGCCCGAACACGCCCACGGCTCCGGGCGACTTCGCCGCCGACCTGCGCTTCCTCCTCGACTGCGCCGAGCAGCTCGCCGCCGGGTGCAATCCGGACGTCGACGGGCGGGAGCTCCCGAAGGGGCTGCTCGGCTCCCTCGACCCGCAGCGCATGGGCGCGTTCGGCTGGTCGAAGGGCGGCACGGCCACCGCGTGCGCCACCCTCGCGGACCGGCGCATCCGGGCCGGGCTGAGCCTCGACGGCCCGATGCAGATGCGCCCGGCGTTGAGCGGCGATCTGGACCGGCCGTTCATGATGATGACCGCCGAGTTCACCCGGGCCACCGATCCCACCGCCGAGCAGTTCTGGGAGCACCTGCGCGGCTGGCGGCTCAACATCCAGGCCCAGGGCGCCCTCCACTCCTCCTACGGCGACAGCCAGGCGCTGTACCCGCAGGTGGCGCAGCTGCTCGGCTGGACCCCGCAGCAGCTCCAGGACGTGATCGGCACCCTCGATCCGGACGAGGCCGTACGGATCCAGCAGGCGTACCCGCTCGCGTTCTTCGACGAGCACCTGCGCCACCGCGGCGGGCACCTGCTCGACGGGCCGTCGCGCGACTTCCCGGCGGTGACGTACCTGCCGTGAGGCGGTGGACGGCGGCGCCCCGGACGGGCGCCGCCGTCCTGCGTGTGGCCGTCCTGCGCATCGCCGTCCGGTGCATGGCCGTCCGGTGCATGGCCGAAAGCCGTGCCTTGATGGGGTCCTGACACTCGATAGGGTTAAATTAAGGTAATTTTACGGGGCCAACCGGGTGAATATCACCGGACCCTCGTGAAGGACTCGTACATGCACCGCCACCGTCCCACCCCTTCCCTCCGCCGGACCGCCGCCTCGGCGCTCGCGCTCACCGCCGCCCTCGGCGTCCTGACCGCGACCCCCGCCGTCGCCGAATCCGCCCCAGCCCCCGCGCCCGCACAGCCCGGCGCCACCCCGTACCTCGACGCCGTCGAGGCGACCCTGCGTCAGGTCTCGCCCGGCCTGGACGGATCCGTCTGGCAGCGCACCGCCGGCAACCGGCTCGACGCCCCGGCCGACGACCCGGGCGCCTGGCTGCTCCAGACCCCCGGCTGCTGGGGCGACCCGTCCTGCACCGACCGGCCCGGCACCCGCCGCCTGCTCGACAAGATGCGCGAGAACATCTCCCGCGCCACCCGCACCGTCGACATATCCACCCTCGCGCCCTTCCCGGACGGCGCCTTCCAGGACGCCATCGCGGCCGGCCTCAAGGCCTCCGTCGCCGCCGGGAACCGGCCGCACGTGCGGGTCCTGGCCGGCGCCGCACCGCTGCTGAACATCGGCGCCCTCCCGTCGAAGTACCGGGACGACCTGGTGGCCAGGCTCGGTGACGCCGCGTCGGCCGTCACGCTCGAAGTCGCCTCGATGACCACATCGAAGACGGCCTTCTCCTGGAACCACTCCAAGCTGCTGGTCGTCGACGGACGGACCGTCATCACCGGTGGCATCAACAACTGGAAGAAGGACTACCTCGACACCGGCCACCCGGTCTCGGACGTCGACCTCGCGCTGAACGGGCCAGCCGCCGCCTCCGCCGGCGCCTACCTGGACACCCTGTGGGACTGGACCTGCCGCAACACCGGCACGTTCTCCGCCGCGTGGTTCGCCTCCACCGGCGGCACCCCGTGCACCCCCGACCTGGAGCAGCGGCTCAACCCGGCCGCCGAGGACGCGCCCGCGACCGGCGGCGTCCCGGTGATCGCCGTCGGCGGCCTCGGCGTCGGCATCCGCGCCTCCGACCCGGCCTCGGCGTACCGGCCCGAGGACCTCCCGAACCCCGCCGACGTGAAGTGCGGCCCGGTCGGCCTGCACGACAACACCAACGGGGACCGCGACTACGAGACCGTCAACCCGGAGGAGAACGCCCTGCGGGCGCTCGTCGGCGCCGCCGGCAGCCACATCGAGATCTCCCAGCAGGACCTCAACGGCACCTGCCCGCCGATGCCCCACTACGACGCCCGCCTCTACGACCTGCTGGCCGCCAAGCTGGCCGACGGCGTCAAGGTGCGCATCGTCGTCAGCGACCCGGCCAACCGCGGCGCGGTCGGCAGCGGCGGCTATTCGCAGATCAAGTCGCTGAACGAGATAAGCGACGTCCTCAAGGCCCGCCTGGCCGCCCGCCTCGGCGACCAGGGACAGGCCCGCACCGCCATGTGCCGCAACCTCCAGCTCGCGAGCTTCCGCGCCACCCCGGCCGCGACCTGGGCCGACGGCCACCCGTACGCCCTGCACCACAAGCTGGTCTCGGTCGACGGCTCGGCGTTCTACATCGGCTCCAAGAACCTCTACCCGGCCTGGCTCCAGGACTTCGGGTACGTCGTCGAGGACCGCGCGGCCGCCGGGCAGTTGGACGCGCAGCTCCTGTCGCCGCAGTGGCAGTATTCGCAGGCCACCGCGACGGTCGACTACGCGCGCGGGATCTGCAACGCCTGACACCGGGTCAAGGTGACAGCAGCCGGTGCCCCAGCCCCGTCCGGCTGTGGCGCACGGCCCGGCCGCTGCGGACGGTCGTCACCAGCCCGGCCCGGCGCAGCGCGCGGGCGTGTTCGGAGGCGGAGGCGAGGCTGATGCCGAGCTCCGCGGCGAGCTGGCTGGTGGTGGGCTCGCGGTCGGCCAGGCGCAGGACGGCCGCGCGGGTGCGGCCCAGCAGGGCGGCGATCGGGTCGTCCTGCGGGCCGCCGTCCGGCCCGCTCTCCGGGAGCAGCGGCAGCGGGGTGACGGCCGGGTAGACGAGCAGCGTGCCCAGTGGGTACGGGCCGGCCAGCGGGCCGCCGGTCCACTGCGCTGAGGGCATCAGCACGAGACCGGTGCCGCCCGGCCGGACGTCCACCTCGCGCTCGACGGGGATCTCCAGGACGCTGCCGCGCCACCGGCTGCCCGGGTGGAGGCCGGCGAGCATCCCGCGCAGGCCGTGTTCGCGCTGGACGCGGGCGCGCCAGGCGAGATCGGTGTCGAAGCCGGTGCGCAGGCGGGGCCAGACGGTGCCGACGAGGTCCGGGTAGGCGGCGCGCATGGCGCGTTCCAGGTACTGCCAGGCGTCCCGGTCCTGGTCGGCGAGGTGGCGCAGCAGGGTGGTGGCGGGCAGCCCGCCCTTGGCCGTGACGCGGGTCAGCTCGCGGTGCACGAGCGTGCCGGTCGAGCTGCGGACGGTCTCCAGGCCCTGGTCGAGGTCGTCGCTCGGCGGGTCGAGGAAGAGCGGACCGGCGCCGCTGGGCGGCACCAGCTGCCGCAGCGGGGCGACGGCGGCCCGGGCCCGGGGCGTGCTCAGCGAGCGGCGCCACCGGGCGAACCCCGGTCCGCCGTCGTGGCGTTGGAGCATCGCGACGGCGAGGCCGAGTTCCAGGAGCGGCGCCGGTCCGTCGGCGAAGCGGACGCCGAGCAGGTCCTCGGCGGTGAAGTGGATCCGCAGCACCGTGCCCCCTCCGCCGTCGTCGCGGCCTGGTCGGTTTCGGCCTCGGCCGAAAGCATCGCGGGCGACGCGTCCGCCGTTCGACGATAGCCACCGCGCCCCCCGCAGGGGAGGGGGCGCGCACCCCTCTCTCGTCCGTGACACGCCAGGAGGCCCGTCATGTCCCTGCCCGCTTTGTCCCTTCCCGTCATGTTCCTGCGCCGGGCCGCCCGACCGTTGGCCGTCGCCGCGGCGCTGGCCGCCGCACTGCTCACCGTGGCCCCGACCGCTCAGGCCCGCACGGGCGGTGACGACGGCTGGCAGCCGTACACGAGCGGCGACGAGGACTTCCCGGCCGGCGCGCTCTGCCCGTTCCACCTGCACATCGGGGTGCTGGTGGAGGGCGAGGAGACCAAGGTCGCCGCCCGCTACCCCGACGGCTCGCCGGCCGAGGTGCTGTGGCGCGGCCCGCTGATGCTGCGCTACACCAACGTGGACAGCGGGCGCAGCGTCGACCGCGACCAGAGCGGCAAGGCCACCGAGTACAAGCTGCCCGACCACAGCGTCCTGTGGCTGATCCCTAAGGACTCGCACATCTCCGCCCGGGTCCGCGCCGGGAACCCGTACCACGCCCCCGGCGACTTCCTGTTCAGCGGCGGCGTGACGCTGCTGGTCCACCCGGACGGGCAGCCGCAGGTGCTGGTGCAGCACCGGGTGGAGAACCTGTGCGAGACGCTCGCGTGAGCGGCAAGTGGCCTTTCACAGCAAGCGCTTGATGTCCCCGCGGGCCCGGTAGAAGCCGCCGCCGGCGGACTCGCGGACCTCCGCGACGAGGTAGCGCGCCCCGGCCACCCGGACGTCCTTCGGGAACTGCACGCGCCAGGTCGGGTCGTACCCGGCCGACACGACGCGCACCCGCAGCCGGGCGCCGTCCTGCACGCACTCCACCTCCACGCCGCCGAAGCCCGCGCCCGCCGCGACCGTCTCCAGCGCCCGGCCCGGAAGCACGCGCTCGACGTCGGCGCCGCGCACCTCGGCCGTCCGCGGCAGGGTGCCGGCCTCGGCGGCGCCGATGGCGGCCTCGCTCGCGTCCAGGCAGGCCAGCGAGCCGTCGGTGGTCACCAGGTAGAGCCGGCCGTCGCGGTACTGCATGCTGTAGGCCGATCCGCAGCCGGTGGCGAGCTTCCACAGCCGGGTGCCGTCGGCGGCGAAGCAGTACACCGAGGAGTGGTTGTCGCCGGCGAAGACGTACGCGCCGTCCGGCGAGGCCGCGCAGGAGAAGACGGCGGCGTCGCACCGGTAGGCCGCGACCTCGGCGCCGTCCGCCTTGCGCAGCCGGTGCACCCAGCCCCGGGAGGTGCCGGCGAACACGTCGTCGGCCACCTGCCAGCCGAACAGGACGGCGCCCTTGGTGTCGGCGTGCCACAGCTGGTCGCCGCCGCGGGAGGCGTAGCGGGCGACGCCGCGCGAGTGGCCGTGGTAGACGCCGTCGGCGTCGCAGCGCACCATCCAGCCGTCGCGGCCCTCGGCCTTGCGGCGCCACTGGAACTCGTCCTCGTGGTCGACCGTGGTCAGCCCGCCGCGCTCGTCGGCGACGCCGAGGACGCCGTCATGGATGTCCAGCCAGTAGATGTCGACGTCCTCGGCGATCTCGTAGGCGACGCGCGGCACCTTGCCGCCGAGGTCGTAGACCTTGCCGTCGTCGCAGCCCGCGTAGATCCACCAGTCGTCCGCGACGATGCACTTGACGCCGTCGGGCAGGCCGAAGCGGCCCGTCACCTCGCCGTCGTGGGTGAGCGTGTAGACGTCGCCGGCCTCGTTGCCGACCCAGGCGTGCTCCTCGCCGACGAAGATGCCGAAGGCGGGCGAGCCCGAGCGGAAGCGCCACAGCAGCGGCGCCTGGCGGGCGGTGGAGCGGCTGCTGACGATCTGCCGCCGGGTGGTGGCGCGCCGCTGGCGCACGCCCTGCACGGCCGGGGCGTAGCCCTTGCGGACCTTCTCCCCCACCTTCTTGGCGGCGGCCGCGGCGGCCTTCTCCGGGCTCGGGTAGCTCGTCGCCTTCACCTGCCCGGCGTCGCCGATCCGCCCGTAGCGCACGGTCACGACGCAGTCGGCGACGCGCACCTCGTAGAACTTGTGCGCGGTGCCGGCGTCCTCCGACAGCTCCATGTACGTGACCTGCTCATCCACGGCGACGGGCACGGCGAACACCCCTTTCGGGCAACGGAGTTGGATTCCGTCGGCGGCCCGGACGCTGCGCCCGCCCGCCGACTCCCCAGAATCTAGGCGCTGCCACTGACAACGGGGCCTGACAGCGGGGCCTGACAACGGGTGGTGAGCCGGGGTCAGGCCCGCGGGGTGAGGCCGTCGAGGAGGGCGCGGACCGTCTCCGTCGCGAACTCCTCCGTCGTCGGCGGGAGCAGCACGCCGGGCGGGGCCTCGTCGGCGTAGAAGACCTCCAGGAACGCCCGGTGGAAGCACGCACCGATGAGGAGCAGCGCCGCCGCGTGCGGGTCGAGCGCGGCCGGGACACGGCCGAGGCGCTGTTCGGCGGCCAGGTACTCGGCGAGGTGGACGCCGACCTGGTGCGGGCCGGCGTCGCCGAGCTTGCCACGGTGGGCGGCGAGCAGTTCGGGGCTGGCGAGCAGGGAGCCGGCCATCGGGAACGACCGGCGGTAGAACGGGACGGCCACCCGGACCAGCGTCTCCAGGTGCTCACGGACGGTGCCCTGCCCGGCCTGGTCCGGCAGCTCGGCGACGGCGTCGGCGAGGCGGGGGGCGCGTTCGCGCAGGACCCGGACGAAGATCTCCTCCTTGTCCCGGAAGTGCTTGTACAGCGCCGCCTCCGAGCAGCCCGCCTCGCGCGCGATCTGCTTCGTCGTGGTGCGGGTGAGACCCACGGTGGCGAGCAGCCGGGCGGCGGCGTCGAGCACCCGGGCCCGGGTGAGCGCCCCTCCGGTCAGGGGCTCGGCGCCCTCGTGCGTGCTCTCCGGCGTTCCCTCGCGCGTCATGGGCCCCAGCGTACCTTGACAGGTGGGTGAGCACTCACCCACCATCGAAGGAGAACGTAAGTGAGCACTCACCCACCCACACTCACCCACCCACGCTCACCCACCCTCGCTCACCCACCCCCGGGAGGGGTCATGAAACTCACCGTCCTCGGTGCCACCGGAGGCATCGGGCGCCACCTCGTCCGCCTGGCCCTGGCCGACGGGCACCGCGTCACCGCCGCCGTCCGGGACCCGGCGCGCCTCCCCCTGCAGCACGAGCGGCTCACCGTCGTCACCGCGGACGCCCCCCCCCCCCCCCCCCGGGGGGCCGGGGGGGGGGGGGGCCCCCCCCGGGGGGGCGGGGGGGGGGCACGCCCGCGGCACCGACCCCCGCAAACCCC
>NZ_JBHWGV010000037.1:21139-68833 GCF_042732955.1 Kitasatospora sp. NPDC059747
GCGCCTCCCCCCCCCCGCCCCCCGGGCCCCCCCCCCCCCCCGCCGGGTGGGGGGGGTGGCGGGGGGGCCCCGACGCCGTGCTCTCCGGCATCGGCCAGGCCGGCCGCACCGACCCGCTGAAGCCCGCCTCCACGTCCGCCCGCGCGGCGGTCGCGGCCATGACGGCCACCGGGGTCCGCCGCCTGCTCGTGGTGAGCGCCGGCCCGCTCAACCGCGGCGGCACCGGCCAGCCCCTCCTCGCCTCCAAGGTCTTCACGCCACTGCTGTGGGCGGTGCTCCGCGACCTCTACACCGACCTGGAGACGATGGAGCGCCTGCTGCGCGACACCGACCTCGACTGGACGTCCGTCCGGCCGCCGCGGCTGACCGACGCCCCCGGACGCGGTCGCACCCGGCGCGACGTCGAATCCGGCCCGGCCGCGACCAGCGTCGCCCGCGAGGACGTCGCCCGCGCGATGATCGACATGGTGGCCGCGCGGGAGACCTTCCGGCACGCCGTCGGGGTCGGCGGCTGACGGACCCGAACCCGCTTGTGACGTACCGCCGGGACGCGGTCGGGTGGTGCCCGTGCCCACCGCCGAACTCACGCTCCGCGGCAGGCTGGTGATCACCGGCGGCGGGACGGACGGCCGCGGGCCCGGGCTCGATGCCGCCGAATGCCGCTGGATGCCGCCGGCCGGACCGCGGTGCCCGGCAGGCGTTCACCACCTGATGCCCGCCGCGACCGGCAGGTGGTCGCTGCCGGTGTCCGGCAGGACCCGGGAGCTCGTCGCCGTCACGCCGCGGACCAGGATCTGGTCGATCCGCACCACCGGGAACGAGGCCGGGTAGCTGAAACCGAAGCCGTCCCCGGCGGTCTCCTGGGCCGAGCGCATCCGGGCGGTGAGGCCGGCGAACGCGCGGTCGTCCAGGCTGCCGTTCAGGTCCCCCAGCAGCAGCGTCCGCTCGCTCGCGTCGGCGGCGACGGCCCGGCCGATCGCCTGCACGCCGATGTCGCGCGAGGCCGTCCAGAAGCCCGACGAGGGGAGGACCCGGACGGACCCCAGGTGTGCCACGTACACGGTCAGCGGCCCGCGGTCCGTGGCCACCGTGGTGCGCAGCGCCCGGTTCTCGGCCGCTTTGCCGTCCACCGGCCGGGTGTCCGCCAGCGGCCCGTAGTCCATGACGTCGATCGGCTGGGCGTCGCCCAGCGGCAGCCTGCTCCAGAGGCCGACGGTGCCCCGGACCACGTGGTACGGGTACGCCGCCGCGAGCCCCTTCTCGTACGCGTCCGTGGACTGCGGGGTCAGCTCCACCAGGGCCAGCAGGTCGGCGCCGGAGGCGGCCAGGCGACGTGCGGTGCCGCCCGGGTCGGGGTTGTCGGCGTCCACGTTCTGCTCGGCCACGGTGAGGTCGCCGCCCGGGCGGGACTTGTCGGCGAGCACTCCGCCGAAGAGGGTGAGCCACGCCGTGACCGGCAGCAGCAGCGCCACCACGGCGGCGGCCGATCGGCGCCACAGCGCCGCGACCAGCAGCAGCGGGACGAACAGGCCGAACCACGGCAGGAGGTTCTCCACCAGGCTGCCGAGGTGCCAGACGCCGTTCGGGATCTGCGCGTGCAGCAGCATGACCAGGCCCAGCAGCAGCGCCAGCGCCGCGAGGACCGGGCCGCGCTTCCACGGCTCCGGCCGGGAGGCGGCGCGGAGCGCCCGGTGCAGCGCCGTGCGCCGTGCGGCCGGCGCCTCCGTTCGCGTGCGCTCACCGGCGGTCGTCGTCGCGTCCTGCTTGAGGTTCATTCCGCCAGTCAACGGGGGCCGGCGTTGCCGGGGCGTATGCGATTTCCGATACGCGGACGATATGTGCGGGCTCGTAGCATCGGGGGATGCGCGTGTTGATCGTCGAGGACGAGCTCTACCTGGCCGAGGCCATCAGGGACGGCTTGCGGCTGGAGGCGATCGCGGCCGACATCGCGGGTGACGGCGACACCGCGCTGGAGCTGCTCGGCGTCAACTCCTACGACATCGCCGTCCTCGACCGCGACGTCCCCGGGCCGTCCGGTGACGAGATCGCCAGGCGCATCGTCGCCTCCGGCAGCGGCATGCCGATCCTGATGCTCACCGCGGCCGACCGGCTCGACGACAAGGCCTCCGGGTTCGAACTCGGCGCCGACGACTACCTCACCAAGCCCTTCGAACTCCGGGAACTCGCCCTCCGGCTCCGGGCCCTGGACCGCAGACGCGGCCACAACCGGCCCCCGGTGCTGGAGCTCGCCGGCCTGCGGGTGGACCCGTTCCGGCGCGAGGTCTACCGGGACGGCCGCTTCGTCGCGCTGACCAGGAAGCAGTTCGCCGTGCTCGAAGTCCTCGTCGCCGCGCAGGGCGGTGCGGTCAGCGCCGAGGAACTGCTGGAACGGGCCTGGGACGAGCACACCGACCCGTTCACGAACGCCGTGCGCATCACCGTCTCCGCCCTGCGCAAGCGCCTCGGCGAGCCGTGGATCATCGCCACCGTGCCGGGCGTCGGCTACCGCATCGACGCCACGGGAAGCACTGGAGCCGACCGTGGTTAGGGCCCCCGGACCGAGCGTCCGCCTGAAACTGGCCCTCAGCTACGCCGGGTTCCTGATGGTCGCCGCCGTCCTGCTGCTCGCCGCGGTCTGGCTCTTCCTGCTGCGGTACGTCCCCGACCGGGCGTTCCTCATCCCCGGCTCCACCGACACCCCGACCAACAACGGGGTGTTCCCCGTCCGGTCGAACCTCCTGCACGTCTTCGCCCCGAGGGCGGCCCTGGTGCTGGCGTTCCTGCTGGTGTTCGGCCTGGTCGGCGGCTGGCTCCTGGCCGGCCGGGTGCTCGCCCCGCTGAACCGCGTCACCGAGGCCACCCGGCTGGCCGCGACCGGATCCCTCCGGCACCGGATCCGACTGCCGGGCCGCGCGGACGAGTTCCGGGAACTCGCCGACGCCTTCGACACCATGCTGGCCCGGCTCGAAGCCCACGTCGACGAACAGCGCAGGTTCGCCGCCAACGCCTCGCACGAGCTGCGCACCCCGCTGGCGACCACCAAGGCGCTCCTCGACGTCGCCCGCACCGACCCCGACCCGGACGTCGCCGGGATCGTCGACCGCCTCCACGCCGTCAACACCCGGGCGATCGAGCTCACCGAGGCGCTGCTCCTGCTCAGCCGGGCCGACCAGCGCTCCTTCACCCGGGAGCCCGTCGACCTGTCCCTCCTGGCGGAGGAGGCGACCGAGACGCTCCTGCCGCTCGCCGAACGGCACGGCATCACCCTGGAAACCTCCGGCGCCGTCGCCCCCACGACCGGATCGCCGGCACTGCTGCTGCAGCTGACCGTGAACCTCGTGCACAACGCGATCGTCCACAACCTGCCCGAGGGGGGAACGGTACGCATCGACACTCGGACCCGCCCGGGCGTCGTGCTGCTCACCGTCGACAACACCGGCGAGCAGCTCTCCCCGCACCTGGTCGCGACTCTCACCGAGCCCTTCCAGCGCGGCACCGGCCGCATCCGCACCGACCACGCGGGCGTCGGCCTCGGCCTGGCGATCGTCCACTCCATCACCCGCGCCCACGACGGCACGCTCACCCTCACCCCGCGCCCCGGGGGCGGCCTGCACATCACGGTGGAACTGCCCGCGGCGGCCGCCTGACGGAAACGGCCAGTCGTCATCCAAAGGGATGACACCGCTGATTCGCATGGATGATGGCTCGTCAGAACTTGCATCGGCAGGCGGATTCGGGGGCCAGGCCCCGAATCTAGTCTCAACGGCATGAACCGATACCGCCGCGCAGCCGCCGTCGCCGCCCTCGTCCTCGCTCTTCCGCTCCCGCTGGCCGGGGCCGCCATGGCCTCGCCCGCGCAGCCCGTCGCCACCTCCGCGCCCGCCTCCGCGAGCGCCGCCTTCCACGGTGAACTCCCCCGCCCCACCGGGCCGTTCGCGGCCGGCGAGGAGGTGCTGCACCTGACCGACCCGGACCGCACCGATCCGTGGGTGCCCGCGGCCGGGCCGCGGCAGCTGACGGTGTCGATGTTCTACCCGGCCCGGCCCGGCACCGGGGAGGCCGCCCCGTACATGACCCCCGGCGAGGCGCAGAACTTCCTCGCGACGCGGGTGCCGCCGGGCACCGGTCTGCGGCCGCAGGACCTCGTCGACACCAAGACCTACGCGTACACCGGCGCGAAGGCCGCGGGCGGGAAGCACCCGCTGGTGGTGCTCTCCCCCGGCTTCGAGAACCCCCGCGCCACGCTGACCGGCCTGGCGGCCGACCTGGCGAGCCGCGGGTACGTCGTGGCCCTGGTCGGCCACACCTACGAGGACTCCGGCGAGACGCTCGCCGACGGCAGCACCCCGGGGTGCGCGCTGTGCGACAGCGGGGCACCCGACTCGCTCCCCGACAGCCGGGCGAAGGACGTGTCGTTCGTCCTGGACCGGCTCACCGGGCACCACCCGGTCTGGCGCCTCGCGCACCTGATCGACCGCGACCGCATCGGCATGGCCGGGCACTCGATCGGCGGCGCGTCGACGCTGAACGCGATGGCCGCGGACGAGCGGATCCTCGCCGGGGTGAACATGGACGGATCCTTCTTCCCGCCGGTCCCGACCGACAAGCTCGACGGACGCGCGTTCCTCCTGCTCGGCAAGCAGAGCGACCACTCCGCCGGCAGCGGCGACCCGTCGTGGGGGCAGGCCTGGGCGGGCTGGGACGGCTACAAGCCCTGGCTGGCCGTCGCCGGCACCACGCACGCGAGCTTCACGGACGTCCCGGTCCTGGCCGCCGAGGCCGGCCTCCCGCTCCCTCCCGGCACGACCACCTCACCCGAGCGCGGGATGCAGCTGACGCGGGAGTACGTCGGCGCCTTCTTCGACCAGACCCTGAAGGGCCTCCACGAGCCCCTGCTCGACGGCCCGTCGGCGGCGAACCCGGAGGTGTCCTTCCAGCACCCGTGACCGGCACCCGTGACCGGCACCCCTGACCGGCACCCCTGACCGGAGGCTGTCTCCGCCCCTCGGCGGAAACAGCCTCCGCTCCGCGCCCCGAGCGTTGCGATCAGGCCAGCGTCGGGCGGACCGCCAGGAAGCGGTCGACCGTGCGCTCCAGGTCCTCCGGCGTGGCGCAGTCCAGGATCGCCCAACCGATCCGCTCCTGCGAGGAGTGCGGCGGCCCCACCACCGCGCCCGGTTCGGCGTTGACGCCGCCGCGCACCACGCCGGGCCAGGCCAGCCACTCGTGCTCGCCGGCCGACTTCAGCACGCCGGTCCGGTCGGCCGTCACGAAGCAGCTGCCCGCGTGGTGCATGGCGACGTCGGAGGGCGGCTGGAACGTGCCGCCCCGGGCGAGGGTGAGCACGTCGGCGAACAGGTCGGTGCCGGCCACGATCGACGTCGCCTCCATGCAGTGGTCGCCGGGGGCCCGGACCGCGACCTCCATGATCACCAGGTCGGTACCCCTGGTCCGGAACTCGACGAACATGATCCCGGTCCGCATCCGGATCGCGTCCGCCACCGCCTGGCCGAGCGCGTCGGCGGCGCGGCCGAGCTCCGGGTCGGTCCGCTGGTGCCCGGCGAAGTGCGCGAGCTCGACGAAGTCCGGTGCGTTGGTGGTGAGTTTGCGGGTCAGGCTGCCGAAGCAGACCCGGCCGTCGACCGCCAGCCCCTCCCAGTTGTACTCCTGGCCCTCGACGTAGTCCTCCACCAGCAGGGCGCCCTCGGTGTCCCGCCGGGCGACCGCGTCGGCCCACTCCGCCGGGGTCGCGACCCGCTCGACGCCCTCGCTGCCCGCCCGGTCGAGCGCCTTCACCACGACCGGCAGACGGCCGGCCGCCCACTCGGTGGCGGCCGACAGCCGCGGGGTCTTGAGGTGCTCGGGGTTGGCCAGACCGGCGGCCGCGAACCGGAAGCGCTGCTGGCTCTTGTCCCGGGAGATGGCCGCCGCGTCCAGGCCGGGACCGGGCAGGCGGTGCTGTTCCTGGGCCATCGCCGCGGCCAGCACGTGCACCTCGGAGGAGGCCACCACGCCCTCCGGACGCACCCGGCGGACCAGTTCGGCGGTGGGCCGGATCCAGCCGTCGTCCCGTCCGGTCGCCGCCGGGTCGACCTCGGCGGTGGCGGTGATGCAGTCGTACCGCTCGCGCAGTTCGGCGGCCCGCGCGGCGGTCTCCACGAGGGCGATCTCCAGGCCGAGCCGCTCCGCCGCGCGCAGGTAGCCTTCGAGGATCGGGGCGGCCCCGACCAGGACGATGCTCATCGGACACCTTCGGTGAGTGAGGCCGCCAGGGCGCGGCGGTCGGTCTTGCCATTGGGGTTGAGCGGCAGCGCGTCGAGGTGGGTGAAGCCGCGCGGCACCATGTACGGGGGCAGGTCGCCGAGCAGCGAGCGCAGCGCCACCGGATCCTGCTCCCCGCCCGTGTAGCAGGCCTCCAGGCCCGGCTCGTCGTGGGCGTCGGGCAGCGCCAGCACCACCGCGTCGGTGACGCCCGGCAGTGCGCGCAGGGCCGCCTCCACCTCGCCGAGTTCGATGCGGTGGCCGCGGATCTTGACCTGCTGGTCCAGCCGGCCGAGGTGGACCAGGCCGTGGCCGCTCACCGCGACCCGGTCCCCGGTCCGGTAGTAGAGCTCCGGGCCCACCGTCTCCTCCTGGTGGATCACCGCCCGGGTCCCGTCGAAGGAGACGAAGCGCCCGGGGTTGTCGGAGGGCTGGAGGTAGCCGGGAAATCGCTGCGCCCCGCGAATGCACAACTCGCCCTCCTGCGCCGGGAGTCCGTCCTCGTCCAGGACCAGGAAGTCCAGGTGGGGGTAGGGCTCGCCGATGGGGACGGTGCCGTTCGCCGGGGACGGCCACTCCTCGGGCCGGGTGGGCAGCCGGTACTCGGTGCAGATCACGGTGGTCTCGGTCGGACCGTACAGGTTCTCCAGCAGGCTGCCGGGCGCGGCCCGGCGCCACAGGTCGATCTGCTGCACGGTCAGCCGCTCGCCGCAGAATCCGCTCCAGCGCAGGCTGGGCATGCTGTCCGGGGCCAGGTCGCGCAGCCGGTGCGCGTAGTTGATGATCGACGGCACCGAGAACCAGTGGGTGATCCGCTGCCGGGCGATGAAGCGGGCGGGGCGCACCAGTTCGCTGCGGGTCGGCACGACCAGGGTCGCGCCGGAGCCCCAGGCCGAGAACATGTCCCACACCGACGGGTCGAAGGTGAGGTCGAAGGTCTGCGACAGCCGGCAGCCGGGGCCCAGTTCGTACCGCGGGATGACGTGGTCCAGCAGCGCCGAGACGTTGCGCTGCAGCACCGGCACCCCCTTGGGCGTGCCGGTCGAGCCGGAGGTGAACAGGATGTAGGCGATGTCGTCCGGCCCGGCCGCCCCCACCGGCGCCTGGTCCGCGGGGTCCGCCGGCGCGTCGGCGAGCACCACCGGCACCGGCAGGCCCGGCGCCGGCGCCTCGCTCAGCACGACGTCCAGCCGGGCCAGTTCGGCGACGGCGGCGAGCCGGTCGGCGGAGAAGCCGGGGTTGAGCGGGACGGCGGTGGCGCCGAGCCGGTGGACCGCCAGGTAGCCGGCGTACGCGGCGACGCTGCGGTTGGCCAGCACGCCGACCCGGCGCGGCGTACGGCCGGCGCACCCGGCCACCAGCCGGACGGCCGCCAGCCGGGCCTGCTCGGCGAGTTCGGCGTAGCCGAGCCGACGGTCGCCGACCTCCAGCGCGCTGAGCTCGGGATGGCGCCGCGCGGTCGCGGTGAACCGCTCGTAGAGCGTGGGCTGGTCGGCCATGTCAGTCCTCCAGGGCGGTGACGTCGGCATGCGTGACATCGGCGTCCGGGACACCGGCGTCGGTGACGTAGGCGTTGTAGTAGACCGGGGTGCCGAGGAAGGAGGAGGTGAACACCCCGCCCACCTGCGAGCCGTGCAGCGCGAGGTGCACGTAGGAGAACAGCGGCACGACCGGCACGTGGTCGCGCATGAGCAGCTCGTCCAGGGCCGCCCACTCGCCGGCGGCCGGTTCGGCGGGCAGCCGGCCGATGCGCTCGATCTCGGCGTCGACCGCCGGATCGGCGAGGTAGCTGGTGTTGTCGTTGCCGCTCGGGCCGATGGTCCGCCCGTCGAAGGCGCCGAGCAGGGTGGAGGCTCCGGGCCAGTCGGCGGCCAGGCACATCATGTAGAGGTCGTACGGGTTGCCGCGGGTCTTCAGGGCGCCGTTGTGCGAGGGCCGGTCGATCTCCACCACTTCGGTGCGGAACCCGGCCCGGTCCAGGCTGTCCGCGAGCGCGCGGCTGCCGGCCAGGAAGTAGTCGCCGTCCCGGCTGAGCAGCCTCAGCTCGGGCGTCCGGCCCGCGAGCAGTTCCGCGGCGGCCGCGGGGTCGCCGTTCGGGCCGCCGGGGTTCGGGTCGGGGTAGTCGCGGTGGCCGATGGTGGCGGCGGGCAGGATGGTGTGCACCGGCTCGCCCTGGGTGTCGCCCACCATGACGGCGCGGACGCCGACGCGGTCCACCGCGCGGGCGATGGCCCGGCGCACGTCGGGGTCGGCGACCCGGGCGGTGTTGATCGCCAGGTACCAGATCAGCGGGGTCGGGTCGCGGCGCAGCCGGCCGGCCAGGGACGGGTCGGCGAGCAGCTGCGCACCGACCGCCTGCGGGGCGTTGTTCTCGGCCACCGCCCGGGCGTCGTGGCCCCGTTCGTCCCTGACCCGCAGGTTCTGCTCGCCGCTCCCGACGCCGAGCTCGATCTCGATCCGGTCGGGGTGGTCGTGCCGGACGGGATCGGTGGCCGGGTCCCAGTGCGGGTTGCGCTCCAGGGTGATCCGCTTGTCGGGGACGTGTTCGGCGATCCGGTACGGGCCGCTGGCGACCGGGGCGAGATCGTAGTCCGCGCCGGTGTCGGCGTCGCGCGGGACGGGCGCGGTGACCGCCTGGGAGGCGGCGAACGGCAGGTCGGGGTGCGGCTCGCGGAAGCGGAACACGAGGGTGTGGGAGTCCGGCGTCTCCAGGCCGGGCACGTCGGCGGGGCCGGCCGCGTACGGGCCCGGGTAGTCGCCGTTCTCGCCGAGCCAGGTGCGCAGGTAGGTCGGGCCGTCGGAGACCTCCGGCGCGAACGAGCGGGCGATCCCGTACGCGACGTCGGCGGCGGTGACCTCGCGGCCGTCCTCGAACCGGACGCCCCGTTTGAGGGTGAACTCCCAGGTGCGGCCGTCGCCGTCGACGTCGCGGCCGGGCGTCTCGGCGAGGTCGCCGACCAGCACCCGGCCGCCGGCGCCGTCCTCGCGGAACATGGTCAGGGTGCGGAAGAGCAGGTGTCCGACGGCCATCGACTGGAGGGTGTAGCTGCGCTGCGGGTCCAGGTGGTCGTAGGCGGCGTCGCGCAGGATGTGCAGGGTGCCGCCGCGGCGGGCGCCGGGCTGGGCGGGGGCCGGGCCCCGGGAGGCGGCCGGGTCGCGGGCGATGGCGTCGGAGGTCATGCGGGTATCTCCAGTGCGGGGGCGGTGGTGTGGAAGGCGCCGCCGGAGAACACCAGCGGCTGCGCGGCGGGCGGGCGGCCGATCGCCTGGACCGCGCCGACGACGATCGCGTGGTCGCCGGCCGGGTGGACGGCGTGGACCGTGCAGTCGAACCAGCCGGCGCCGTCGAGCAGCACCGGGCTGCCGGTGGCCGGCCCCGGCGCCCAGGCGTCGTCGGCGAAGGCGGCCGCGCCGAGCGGCCGCCGGGGGTCGGCGAAGCGGCGCGCGGTGGCCTGCTGCCCGGCGCCGAGCACGGTGACCGCGAAGGCGCCGGTGGCGAGCAGGTGTTCGCGGATCCGGGCCTTGTGGCCGACGCAGACCAGGACGAGCAGCGGGTCGAGCGAGACGGTGGCGAAGGAGTTCGCGGTCATGCCGAACGGCCCGTCGGCCGACCGGGTGGCCACCACAGTCACGCCGGTGGCGAAGCGGCCCGCCACGCTGCGGAACGCGTCCGGGTCCGGCGCGGTCCGGTTCATCCGGCGCTCCGCTGCCGGAGCCGGTCCAGGTGTTCCAGGCCCGCGAGGACGGTCTCGTCCGGGATGCCGAAGTCGATCAGGCAGGCCAGTTCGTCGACGCCGGCGGCCCTGGCCCGTTCCACGACCGCGGACGCCTGCTCGACCGTGCCGAACAGGCCGCTGGAGTCGTAGTAGGTGTCGAAGGAGCGGCGGACCAGGAAGTCCACGTCCGACTCGCGGAGCTTGTCGACGTCGAAGCCCTGGAGCAGGCTGGTCGCGGAGCGGGCGATCAGCCGGAAGGAGCTCTTCAGGTACTGCGTGAACGGCTCGCGGACGGTCTCGCGGACCTGCTCCGGGTCCTCGCCGAGGAAGCTGTGCAGCATCAGCACGACGTGTCCGGGCCGGCCGTCGTGGCCGGGCCGGGCGGCCAGCGCCTTGCGATAGACGGCGATCTTCTCGGCGAGCTGGTCGAAGTCCTGGCCCAGCAGGTGGGTCAGGACGCCCGCACCGGCCCGCCCGGCGGCCTCGAAGGTCTGCGGCCCGCCGGCGCTGGTGACCCAGACCGGCAGTTCGGGCTGGACCGGCCGCGGGAAGGCCCGCACCTCGGCCGGGTTCCCGGCGCCGTCCACCACCGGCAGCGGCTCGCCGCGCCACAGCGCCCGCAGGGCGTCGACGGTGTCCAGCACGGCCTGCTTGCGCTCCGGGTAGCCCTCGGGCCGCAGCGCGAAGTCCACCGCGTTCCAGCCGGAGGCCAGGGAGATGCCGGCCCGGCCGTTCGACAGGTTGTCGACCACCGCCCATTCCTCGGCGATCCGCAGCGGGTGGTGCAGCGGGGCGACGACGCTGCCGGCCCGGACGCCGATCCGCTCGGTCACCGCGGCGACGGCGGCGCCGGTCACCGAGGGGTTCGGGTAGGGCGCGCCGAACGGGTGGAAGTGCCGCTCCGGGGTCCACACGGCCGCGAAGCCGTGGGTGTCGGCGAACCGGGCCCCGTCCAGCAGGAGGCGGTACCTCCCGCGGGACGGGTCGTCCGAGCCGTCGGCGAAGTAGAAGAGACTGAAGTCCATGGGGCTTCCTCGGGGTTGTGCGAACGGCTAGCGGACGGCGAGCGGTCGGAGGTCCGTCCACACCTCGGCCACGTGCGCCAGGCACGCGGCCCGGTCGCCCCGGAAGCCGGTCTCGCGCCAGCCCGCCGGGACGGGGACGAGGACGGGCCAGACCGAGTACTGCTCCTGGTCGTTGACGACGACGGTGTGCACCGGCTGGTACTCCTGCACGGCAATGCCTTTCGGTTGGAACTCAGTGGGAACGGAGTTCGTCGGAGATCGGGTCGGGCAGGCGGTGTTTGATCCGCACCAGCGAGGAGGTGCCGAGCGGGATCAGGGCCAGGCAGAACCCGAGGGTGGTGATCAGGACGGTGGTGCGCAGGCCGAGGAGCGAGCCGAGCCCGCCGCCGACCAGCGCGCCCACCGGGGCGATGCCCATGGCCACGAACCGGTTGGTGGCCGCCACCCGGCCCTGCAGCGAGTCCGGCGTGATGGACTGGCGGATCGTCACCATGGTCACGTTGTTGGCCACGCCGAACGAGGCGAAGACGAAGTTGACGGCCATCAGCGCGCCGGTCTCCACCGGTCCGCTGCCGCGCACCAGGGCGATCAGCGGCATGACGAGGTTGGCCACGCACGCGGTGAGCAGCATGGTCCGGCCGTAGCCGAGCTTCTTCGGCAGCCGGCCGGCGAACACCGCGCCCACCAGGAAGCCGGGGCCGAGCGCCGCCATCACGAGGCCGATCTCGCCCGCGCTCAGCCCCAGGGTGTGCGGCATGTACTGGACGAAGACCACCTCGAAGGCGGTGAAGGACAGGTTGAAGGTGGAGGCCATCAGCGTCATGGTGCGCAGCGGCTCGTTGCGGAACACCAGGCGCAGCCCCTCCCGCACCTGGCGCAGGGTGCCGGCGGCCCCGCCGTCGCCGGTCGGCTCGGCGGGCTGCTCCCGGTGCCGGATCAGCCAGATGTTCAGGACCGACAGCAGGTAGGAGACGGACGCGGCGGCCACCGCGAGCGGTGCGCTCAGCCACTGCACCAGCACGCCGCCGATCGCCGGGCCGCCGATGGTCGCGGCCGACTGGCTGCTGCCCAGCGCCGAGTTGCCGGCCGCCAGGTCCTCGCGGTCGACCAGCCGGGGCAGGTAGGCCTGCGCGGCCACGTCGAACAGGACGGTGCAGCAGCCGGCCAGGAAGCCGAGCACGTACAGCCAGCCGATGCCGAGCCGGTGCATCGCGTACAGCACCGGGACCAGGCCGAGGATCAGGGCCCGGCCCAGGTCGGCGGCGGCCATCAGGTTGCGCCGGCGGACCCGGTCGACCAGCACGCCGGCGAACAGCGAGACCAGCAGGTAGGGCAGTCTGACCGTGGTGGACAGCAGGCCGACCTGCTGGGAGCTCGCGGCCAGCGCGAGCACGGCCGTCAGCGGCAGCGCGAACTCGCTGATCTGGGCGGCGAACAGGGAGGCCGACTGGCCGATCCACAGTTTGGTGAAGTCGGCGTTGCGCCACAGGCTGGGGCGGGGTGCGGCCTCCTCCTCCCCGGAACCGGGTGCGGCCTCGGCGGCGGCGGTCGACATGGTGGGGCTCCTCAGGGTGCGGTGGTGGGTTCGGCGCCCCGGCCGGCCGGACGGGCGCGGACCGGCCGTGCGGCCGGCCGGGGGGCGGGTCAGACGGAGACGTCCCCGGCGGGCTCGCCGGCGAGCGCGGCCTCGATGCGGGCGGCCAGCTTGTGCACGTTGGGCCGCTCCAGCATCGAGAAGTGGTTGCCGGGCGACACGTCGATCAGCAGCCGGCCGTCGACCCGGCGGGTCCAGCCGAAGTCCCAGCCGCTGAACATCTCGTGCTCGGCGCGGATCAGCAGCATGTCGCCGCGGAACGGCTCGCGCGGGGTGTCCCGGTAGCGGATGAGCGCGCGGGCGTGGCGCTGGTACAGCCGGACCAGCCGGCGCAGGTCCTCGACGCTGGCCGCGTCCTCGCGCTCGTCGGCGGTGCCCTTGGTCAGCTTGAGCACGAAGCGCAGCCGGGCCTCCGGGTCCAGCGCCTCCAGCTCGGCTTCGGTGGTGGGCAGTTTGTGGGCGAAGGCACCCATGATGGCGGCCGACTCGGAGACGGTGTAGCGCGGCGGCACCGGGTCGTCGATGCTGGCGCTGACCACCACGAGGGCGGCCACCTCCTGCCCGGCCCGCTGGAGCTGACGGGCCATCTCGTAGGAGACCATGCCGCCCATGCACCAGCCGCCGAGGTGGTACGGCCCCTCGGGCTGGACGGCCCGCAGGTGCTCCAGGTAGAGCGCGGCGATCTCCTCGACGGTGTCCGGGCGCGGCACGTCCGGACCGGCGTACTCCGGGGCCTGCACTCCGTGGAAGGGCTGCGCCTCGTCGAGCTCGTCGACCAGGTCCGCGTAGCTGAACACGGCGCCGCCGAGCGGGTGGACGAAGAACAGCGGCGGCCGGCCGCCGGTGGAGCGGAACGGCACCACCACGCCGCGGTCGGCGGCGAGTTCGCCGTCCACGATCCGGGCGAGCTTCTCCACGGTGCCGCCCTCGAAGAGCGCCGCGACCGGCACGTCGACGTCGGTGATGTCCGGCAGTCGCATCACCACGCGCAGCGCGGAGATCGAGTTGCCGCCCAGGTCGAGGAAGTTGTCGGTGACGCCGACCTTCTCGATCCCGAGCACGTCGGCCCAGATCGCGGCCAGCGCGCGCTCGGTGTCGGTGCGCGGTTCGACGAACTCCCCGGCGGTGGTCTCCTCGCGGCCCGGGGCGGGGAGCCGGTTGCGGTCCACCTTGCCGTTCGGGGTGAGCGGGAAGGCGTCGAGCACCACGAAGGCGCTCGGCACCATGTACTCGGGCAGCGCGGCGGCGACCGCGGCGCGCAGGTCGGCCGTGGCCGGGGCGGCGCCGTCCGCCGCGGTGAGGTAGGCCACGAGCCGCGGGTCGCCCGCGCGGTCCTCGCGGGCGGCCACCACGACCCGGCCGACGCCGGGCTGCCGGGCCAGCACCGTCTCGATCTCGCCCAGCTCGATCCGGAAGCCGCGCAGCTTGACCTGGTGGTCCGAGCGGCCGAGGAACTCCAGTTCGCCGGAGGGCAGTCGACGCACCACGTCGCCGGTGCGGTACATCCGGGCGCCGTCGCCCGCGAACGGGTCCGGCAGGAAGCGGTCGGCGGTCAGGTCCGGCCGGCCGAGGTAGCCGCGGGCCAGGCCGTCGCCGCCGAGGTGGAGGTCGCCCGGGACGCCGTCCGGCACGAGGCCGAGGTGCTCGTCCAGCACGTGCACCCGGGTGTTGGCGATCGGGCGGCCGAGTCCGACCGGCCGGTCCGGGGCCACGCGCTGCAGGCAGGACCAGATGGTGGTCTCGGTCGGGCCGTAGGCGTTCCAGACCACCGGGAAGCGGGCGGTCAGTTCACCGGCCAGGTCGGCGGGCAGGGCCTCGCCGCCGGAGATCACCCGCAGCCGCTCGTCCGGCCGCAGCCCGGCCTCGACCAGGAGGCGCCAGCTGGAGGGGGTGGCCTGCATCAGGGTCGGGCGGGTGCGCTCCAGGTGCTCGCGCAGCCGGGGCCCGTCCACCGCGATGTCCGGGGCGAGGACGAGCTCGGCGCCGGCCAGCAGCGGCAGGTACACCTCCAGGCCCGCGATGTCGAAGGAGAGGGAGGTGACCGCCAGCAGCCGGTCCTGCTCGGTGATCGCGAGGTCCCGCTCGAAGGACTGCAGCAGGTTGAGCAGCGCGCCGTGCGGGATCTGCACGCCCTTGGGCCGGCCGGTGGAGCCGGAGGTGTAGATGACGTACGCGAGGCGGTCCGCGGTGGCCAGCGGCGGCGGGCACTCGGCCGGGTAGCCGTCCCCGGCGGCGGCGTCCACGGCCACCACCCGGGCCCCGGCCGGGTCCAGCGCGTCCTCCAGCCCGGGGTCGCAGAGCAGCACGGCCGCACCGGCGTCGTCGAGCATGTACTCCAGGCGGTCCTGCGGGTAGTTCGGGTCCAGCGGCACGTACGCGCCGCCGGCCTTGAGCACGGCGAGCAGGCTGACGACGAGTTCGGCCGACCGGGCCTGGTGGACGCCGACCAGCACGTCCGGGCCGACGCCGAGTTCGCGCAGCCGCCAGGCGAGCCGGTTGGCGCGGGCCTCCAGTTCGGCGTAGGACAGCTCGACCCGGTCGGTGCGCAGCGCCACCGCGTCGGCGCGGCGGGCGGCGGTGGCGGACAGCAGCTCCGGCAGGGTGTGCACGGAGCGCTCGGCCGCGGTGTCGTTCAGGGCGCGGACCAGCCGGTCGGTCTGTTCCGGGCCGAG
This sequence comes from Kitasatospora sp. NPDC059747, assembly GCF_042732955.1. Lineage (NCBI taxonomy): Bacteria > Bacillati > Actinomycetota > Actinomycetes > Kitasatosporales > Streptomycetaceae > Kitasatospora > Kitasatospora sp. NPDC059747. The sequence continues at coordinate 36,408 of NZ_JBHWGV010000037.1, forward strand.
CAGCGCGGCGGACTGGGCCGGGGCGTCCGGGTCCGCCACCAGCGCGGCCAGCGCGGCCGCGTAGTAGCCGCCGATCTCGGCGATCCGGCGCCCGGAGAACTGCGCCTCGTCGAAGTTGATCCGCAGCCGGACCTCCTCGGTGACCGGGTCGGTGCCGAAGTTCGCGGTGAACGGGAAGTTCGTCTGCTCGAAGAACTCGCTCCCGGCGATCTCGATCCGGGTGAGGGCGAGGTCGTAGCCGCGGAAGTTGCGGTGGTCGACGACGGTCTCGAACAGCTCGGGCCGTTCCAGGTCCCGCAGCAGCTGGGCCATCGGGTAGCGGCGGTGCGCGAGCGACTCGCTCTCCTGGCGGTGGATCTGCCGGGCCAGGTCGAGCCAGCTCACGCCGGCCGTCTCGGCGACCAGCGGCAGGGTGTTGAGGAACAGGCCCACCACCTGGTCCCCGTCGGCGGTCTCGGGGCGGCCGTTGCTGACCCGGCCGGTCACCACCCGGGTCCGGCCGGACAGCAGCGCCAGCACGCGGGCGTGCGCGGCGAACATGACCGCCTTGACCGGCACCCTGGCCCGGGCCGCGACCGCGCGCAGCCCGTCCGCGAGCCCGTCCGGCAGCGGCACCTCGTGCACCCGGGCCGACCGGCCGGCGGCCAGGCCCGGCTCGTCGAAGCGGGGCAGGCCGGTGAACTCGGTGCCGGCCAGGGTCCGCGTCCAGTGGTCGCGGGCGGCGGGGTCGGCCAGCGCCTCCTGTTCGAGCAGGACGAAGTCCCGGAAACGGGTGACCGGCGCGGCCGGGGCGGCAACGTCACCGGCACCGGCACCGGCGAGCCTGGCGTCGTACCCGGTCAGCAGCTGCGAGGTGACCAGCGACAGGCTCCAGCCGTCCAGGATCGCGTGGTGGAAGCTCAGGTTGAGCCGGAAGTCCCGGTCGGCGAACAACTGGACGTGCAGCCGCAGCAGCGGGGCGGCGGCCAGGTCGAAGGGCGTGGCCTTCTCCTGCGCGGTCCACTCCGCGACCCGGCGCCGCTGCTCCTCCTCGGCGAGGCCGCGCAGGTCCTCGACGGTGAGGGGGGTCGGCACGGCGGAGTGCACCAACTGCATCGGCTGGCTGAAGTTCGCCAGGTCGATGGCGCTGCGCAGGACGTCGGAGCGCTCGATCACTCCGGCCAGCACCTCGCGCAGGGCATCCTCGTCGAACGGGCCGGTCAGGCGGATCGCCGAGATGTCGTGGTAGGTGGGACTGTCCCGGTCCCGCATGCTGTGGTACAGCATTCCGGACTGGAGCCTGGTCAGCGGGTAGGCGTCGACGATCTCGCCGGGGTTCGGCATGTCGATCCTTTCGGTAGTTCGGTGAGTGGCCTGTCACTTGGCGCGCAGGCGGGCCAGGTCCTCCGGCGAGAGCAGCCCGAAGGCCGTCGCCCGGCGCTGCTGTCCGCCGGTCTCCGTGCGGGAGTCCAGCCAGCCGGCCACGGCCTCGACGGTCTGGTGGGTGAACAGCTCGGTCAGCGGGATGTCCAGGCCCTGTTCCCGGGCCTGTCCGACCACCCGCACGGCGTGCATCGAGTCGCCGCCGAGCTCGAAGAAGTTGTCCGTGACGCCGATCCGCGCCAGCCGCAGCACCCGCTGCCAGAGTTCGGCGAGCTGCCGCTCCACCGGGGTGCGGGGCGCGACGTACGCCTCCGGGGCCGCGCCGCGGTCCGGAGCGGGCAGGGCGCGGCGGTCCAGCTTGCCGTTCGGGCTGAGCGGCAGGGCGTCCAGCGGGACGAAGGCGCTCGGCAGCATGTGCTCGGGCAGCGTGCGGCCCAGTCCGGCCCGCAGGGCGCTCCGGTCGGGTGCCGGTCCGTCGCCCGGCGTGAGGTAGGCGACGATCCGCCGGTCGCCCGGCTCGTCCTCACGGACGATGACCGCGACCTGGCCGACGCCCGGCTGCGCGGCCAGCGCCGCCTCGATCTCGCCGAGTTCGATGCGGAAGCCGCGCACCTTGACCTGGTGGTCGATCCGGCCCAGGTACTCGACGGTGCCGTCCGGCTGCCAGCGGGCCAGGTCGCCGGTGCGGTAGAGCCGGTCGCCGGGCGCGCCGTACGGGTCGGGGACGAAGCGGTCGGCGGTCAGGTCCGGCCGGCCGCCGTAGGCGCGGGCCAGCTGGACGCCGCCGAGGTACAGCTCGCCGGGCACCCCGAGCGGGGCCGGGGCCAGCCAGCGGTCGAGCACGTACACCCGGGTGTTGGCGATCGGCGCACCGATCGGCAGGCTCGGGCGGTCCCAGTCCGGCCGGCTGGACCAGCGGGTCACGTCGACCGAGGCCTCGGTGGGGCCGTACAGGTTCTCCAGCCTCGTCCCGGGCAGGGCCTGGTGGAAGCGCCGGGCCGTCCCGGCAGGCAGTGCCTCGCCGCTGCACGCCACCATCCGCAGCGACCCGCAGCGCTCGGCGGGCGCGGCGGACAGGAAGGTCTCCAGCATCGGCGGCACGAAGTGGCACACCGTCACCCGCTCGTCCTGGATCAGCCGCGCGAGGTGGTCCGGGTCGCGGTGGCCGCCGGGACGGGCCAGCACCAGCCGGGCGCCGGTGAACAGCGGCCAGAACAGCTCCCACACGGAGACGTCGAAGCTGATCGGGGTCTTCTGGAGCACGGTGTCGTCCGGGCCGAGCCGGTAGGCGTCCTGCATCCACAGCAGCCGGTTGACGATGCCCCGGTGCGGCACCTGGACGCCCTTGGGGCGGCCGGTGGAGCCCGAGGTGTAGATGACGTACGCCAGGTGGTCGGGGCCGGCCGTCGGCTCGGGCGCGTGGTCGGGCAGGTCGGCGGCGGTGTGCGGGCCGACCGCGACGACGGTGCGGCCCGCGGCGGCGATCGCGGGCGCGCCGGAGTCGGTCAGCAGCACCGGCGCCTGCGCGTCGGCGAGCATGAACTCCAGCCGGTCCGCCGGGTATCCGGGGTCCAGCGGCAGGTAGGCGCCGCCGGCCTTGTGCACCGCGAGCAGGGCGACCATGAGCTCGACCGACCGCTCCATCAGCACGCCGACCACCACGTCCGGGCCGACGCCGTGTCCGCGCAGCAGCCGGGCCAGGCGGTTGGCCCGCCGGTGCAGTTCGGCGTAGCTCAGTTCCCGGCCCTCGCAGCGCACCGCGATCCGCCCGGCGGCCGGGCCGGTGCCCGGTCCGGCCTGCTCGGCGAGCAGCGAGGTGAGGGTCCGCTCCAGCGGCCAGTGGGCGTCGGTGGCGTTCCACTCGTGCAGCACCCGGTGGCGCTCGGCGGGCGGGAGCAGGTCGGCGGTGGCCGTGCACGCGGCGGGGTCGGCGGCCATGGCGGCCAGCGCCGCGGTGAAGCGGCCGGCCAGCCGCTCGACGGTGGCGGCGTCGAACAGGTCGGTGTCGTAGTCGAGCCAGCCGAGGATCTCGCCGCCGGTGTCCAGCATCCGCAGGTTCAGGTCGAACTGGGCGTTCGCCTCGGAGACCTCCACCAGCTCGCTGGTCACGCCCGGGGCCTCGAACGAGCCGAGCCGCACGTTCTGCAGCGCGAACAGCGCCTGCACGAGCGGGCTGCGGGCGAGGTCGCGCTCCGGTGCCAGCTCGCCGACCAGCCGGCCGAAGGGCACGCCCTGGTGGGCGAACGCCGCCAGGGCGTCCTCGGTGACCCGGCCCAGCAGTTCGCCGAAGGACGGCGCGCCGCGCAGGTCGAGCCGGACCGGGACGGTGTTCAGGAAGCAGCCGACCAGGTCCTCGAACTCGGCGCGCTCCCGGTTGGCGACCGGGGTGCCGACCAGCAGCCGTTCCTGCCCGCTGTGGCGGGACAGCACCACGGCGAAGGCGGTCAGCAGGGTCAGGTACAGGGTGCTGCCGGACTCCCGGGCGAGCCGGCGCAGCCGGTCGGCGGTGTCCGGGTCGACGGCCAGCCGGTGGCGCGCGCCGCGGTGCGCCTGGACGGCGGGCCGGGGGCGGTCGGTGGGCAGCTCCAGCACGGTCGGGACGTCCGCCAGGTGGTCCGTCCACCAGTCCAGGAGCTCCGTCAGCGGTTCTCCGGCCGACTCGGCGCGCTGCCAGCGGGCCACGTCGGCGAACTGCAGCCCGTCGCCGAACCCGGCCTCCCGGCCCTCGCACGCGGCCCGGTAGGCCTGCGACAGACCGTCGAGGAGGACGCCGAACGACCAGCCGTCGAAGGCGATGTGATGGACCGTCAGCACCAGCAGGTGCTCGTCCTCGGCGGTGTGCAGCACCAGCGCCCGCAGCAGCGGACCGGCGGCCAGGTCGAACGGGCGCTTGGTCTCCCGCATCGCCTCCGCGAGGGCCGCCCCGGGGGCGGGCTCCAGGTACCGGACGGTCACCGAGGCGTCGGCCACCGCCTGCTGGACGGGCTCCCCGTCGACGACGGCGACCCGCATCCGCAGCACCGCGTGCCGGCGCAGCACGGCGTCCACCGCCGACTGGAGCGCGGTCCGGTCCAGCGGGCCGCGCACCCGCAGCACCAGCGGCATGTTGTAGGCGGCATCGCCGGGGCGCAGCTGGTCCTCCAGCCACAGCCGCTCCTGGGTCCACGACAGCGGCGCCGGCTCGGACTCCCCGCTCCTGGGGACCGGCCGCTCGGGCCCCGCCCCGGTGTGCCGCCCGACCAGCCGGGCCAGCCCGGCGACCGTCGGGTGGGCGAAGAGCTCGCGCAGCGACAGTCGCACGCCGAACCGCTGCCGCAGGCGCACCAGCACCCGGCTCAGGAGCAGCGAGTGCCCGCCGAGCGCGAAGAAGTCGTCCCGGCTGCCGATCCGCTCCCGGCCCAGGACCTCCCGCCACACTTCGGCGATCCGCTCCTCCCGTTCGCCCGCCGGGGCCACGTACGCGGCGACCGCCGCCTCCTCGCGGCCGAGGGCGCGCAGCGCCGCCCGGTCGGCCTTGCGGTTCGCGGTGAGCGGGAGCTCGTCGAGCACCACCCAGCCGGACGGCACCTTGTACTCGGGCAGCCGGGCGGCGAGCGCCGCGCGCAGCCGTCCCAGGTCGGGGCGGGTGCCGCCGGTCGCGAGGTAGGCGGTCAGCCGGTGGCCGCCGCGCTGCTCGGGCGTGGCCAGCACCACGGCCCCGCGCACGCCGTCCTGCCCGGCGAGGGCCGCCTCGATCTCGGCCGGCTCGACCCGGAAGCCGCGCACCTTGACCTGGTGGTCGGCCCGGCCGAGGTGGTCGACCAGCCCGTCCGGGCGCAGCCGGCCGAGGTCGCCGGTGCGGTAGACCGGGTCGGGCCGGTGCCCGCTCAGCGGGTTGTCGCCGTAGCCGTCCGTGGTCAGCGGGTCGGCGTAGCGCGCCAGGTGCGGGGTGCGCACGACCAGCTCGCCCACCTCGCCGAGGCCGGCCGGGCGGTCGCCGGCCAGCACCAGCAGCTGCACCTCGTCGATCCCGGGACCGAGCGGGATCCGGCCCTCCCCCTCCGGGGCGGCCTGTCCGGCCCGCCGGGCCACGTGGACCGACACGGCCTGCGGGGTCTCGGTCGCCCCGTACAGGTTGAGCAGGTCCGCGGCGGGGGCGAGGGCCGCCCACTCCCGGACGGTGCGCCGGGTCAGCGCGTCGCCGCCGAAGCCGACCAGCCGCAGCGCGGGCCAGCCCGGTCCGGCCGCGGCGGCCAGCGCATCGGCCAGTGCGGGGGTCAGGTGGGCGACGGTGATCCGCTCGCGGTGCAGCTCCTCGGCCAGGGCCGGGGCGTCCCGCAGGTCCGCCGCCGGGAACACGGCGGTCGCGCCGGCCCACAGCGGCGCCAGCACGTCGCGCAGGAACGGGTCGTGGCCGAGCCCGGAGAGCACCGAGAAGCGGTCGCCCGGGGTGATCGCGTACGCGTCGGCGTACCAGTGCAGGAAGTGGGCCAGCGGGCCGTGGCCGCCGACGATCCGGCGGGGGCGGCCGGTGGTACCGGAGGTGAAGGCGACGTAGGCGGGGTCGTCCGCGGTGGCGGCGTGGCGGACGGCGGGCGGCGCGTCGGGGTCGTCCGCCACGGCGAGCACGGGAACGGCGCGGGCCTGGTCGGGCAGCTCGCCCGGGCCGGTGGCCAGCCAGGCCTTGGGCCGCAGCTCCTCGGCCCGCAGGGCGAGTTCGGCTGCCGGGTAGTCGGCGTCCAGGACCGCGAAGGCGGCTCCGGCCCGCCAGACCGCGAGCAGCGCCACCGCGGTGGCCGGGTCGCGCGTGGCGTGCACGGCCACCACGTCGCCGGCGCCGACGCCGACTCCGGCCAGCCGCCCGGCCAGGCGCTCGACCCGGTCGGCCAGCTCCCGGTAGGTCAGCGCGCCGGAGGGTCCGGCCAGGGCCGTCCGCTCCGGGCTCCGTTCGGCGTGCCCGGCCAGCCGCTCCAGCAGCGGACCGGGGTGGGTCGCCGTCAGCTCGGCCGTCGCGTCGGGGGCGAGGGCCGCGGCCCGGCCGGTGGCGAGCGCGAGCTCCCCGGTGCGGCGGGCCGGGTCGGCCGTGGCCTGCCGCAGCACCAGCGCGATCTGCTCCAGCAGGTCGGCGATCCGCTCGGCCCGGTACAGCCCGGCGTCGTACACCGCCTCCAGGGCCAGCCGCCCGCCCTCGGTGGAGACGTACAGCGTCAGGTCGAACTTGTTGTCGATCTCCGGGAAGGGCAACTGCTCGACCGCGCACCCGGCCAGGGCGAGCGGGGCGGCCGGCGGGAGGACGTTGAAGAACACCTGGATCAGTTGGGTGCGGCCGAGGTCCCGCTCGGGGGCCAGTTCGCCCACCAGCCGCTGGAACGGCACCCGCTGGTGGGCCAGGGCCTCCAGCGCACTGGCGCGGACCCGGCCGAGCAGGTCACCGAACGACGGGCCGCCGGACAGGTCCAGCCGCACCGGCAGGGTGGTCAGGTAGCAGCCCAGCGCGTTGTGGTCGCCGGCCCGGCGGGTGGAGACCGGGGAGCCGACCAGCAGCCGCTCCTGGCCGCTCTGGCGGGCCAGTACCACGCCGAAGGCCGACAGCACCGTCATGTAGAGGGTGGCGCCGTGGGCCCGGCCCAGCTCGCGCACCCCGTCGCTCAGCCCGGCGTCGAGCAGCAGCCGCGCCTGGGCCCCGCTGCGGCCGCGGACGGCGGGCCGCGGCAGGTCCGCGGGCAGCTCCAGCACCCTCGGCGTCTCCGCCAGGTACGCGCGCCACCACTCCAGCAGCCCGTCCACGGTCTCCGGGGTCAGCTGCTCGCGCTCGGCGCGGACGGCGTCGCCGAACCGGCGGCGCAACGGCGGCAGCGCCGGCGCCTCCCCCGCCCGCGCGGCGCCGTACGCCGCCGACAGCTCCTCGAAGAACGGCCCGAACGACCAGCCGTCGAACACCAGGTGGTGGAAGGTCAGGACGAGCAGGTGCTCCTGCTCGCCGGTCCGCACCGCGAGCGCCCGCAGCAGCGGACCGGCGACCAGGTCGAACGACCGCTCGGCCTCCCGCTGGGCGAGCCGCAGCCCGGCCGCGGCCGGATCGGGCAGCGCGCGCACGTCCTCGGTGGCGACCGGGACCGGCGCTTCGGGCAGCACCCGCTGGACGGGCGTGCCGTCCGGCTCGGCGAACACCGTCCGCAGCGCCGTGTGCCGGGCCACCACGGCGTCCACGGCGTGCTGCAGCGCGGCCACGTCGAGCGGGCCGGACACCCGCGAGATCACCGGCATGTGGTAGGCGGAGCCGCCGGGCCGCAGCTGCTCCTCGAACCAGATCCGCTCCTGGGTGAACGAGAGCGGCAGCGGTCCGGCGGCCTCGGCGGGAGCCGGAGGGAGGAAGGTGTCGGTCATGGGAGGTCCTTGGTGAGGTCCTTGGCGAGCAGCAGGGTCAGCTCGGATTCGAGGAGGTCGGTCAGCAGGCCGAGGACGGCGGGCGGCAGCAGGCCGGCCGGGGCCTGGAGGCTGCCGACGAGGTCGTCGCCGTCCTCCCACAGCTCGCAGACCAGTTCGCCCTGCGCGCCCAGCGGAGGGGCGGGTCGCGGCCGGAGGGTCGAACCCCCGAGCCGTACGGTCGGGTTGACCCGCTGGAACACCAGCATGGTCTGGAACAGCGGACTGCGGCCGCCGGGCGGGCGGGGCACCAGCGCGGCGATCTCGTCGGTGGGCAGCGCGGCGTGCTCGAACACCTCCAGCAGCCGTTCGCCGATCAGCCCGGTCAGTTCGGGCCCGGAGGCGCCCGGCGTCCCGGCGATCCGGACCGGCAGACTGTTGGCCAGGAAGCCGATGGTGCGCTCGTGGGCGGCGGCGCGGTCGGCCACCACGACGCCGACGGCGAAGTCGAGCCGGCCGCTCCAGCCGGACAGCGCCCGCCACCAGGCGGCCAGCGGCACCGCCAGGGCCGGACGGCGCAGCCGGGCCGCCGCCGCGCGCAGCAGGGCGGCCGAACCGGGCGGCAGCACGACCGGGCGCTCGACCACCGGAGCGGTCCACAGCCCCTTCATGGTCACCGGCCTGGCCCCCGGCAGGTCCAGCGGTTCCAGGCCCGCCAGCTCGGCCCGCCAGAAGGCCCGGTGCCGCTCGGCGTCGCCGACCGGGCCGGTCGGCGCGGCCGGGGCGGGCCGCGGCCGGACGCCGGACCAGGCCGCCGCCAGGTCGGCGAGCAGCACCTGCTCCGAGTGCCCGTCGTAGACCGTGTGGTGCACCGCCAGCACCAGCGTGTGCCGCTCGGCGCCGTGCGACAGCAGACCCGCGGCGAGCAGCGGGCCGTTCACCAGGTCGTGCACCCGGGCCGCCAGTTCGGCGGTCAGGGCCGGCAGGGCGGCGGTCTCGTCGCCCGAGCGCCGCAGCAGCGGCGGCAGGGCGGGTTCGGCGGCCACCGCGCGGTGCGGGCGGCCGCGCAGCTGCGGGAAGGTGGTGCGCAGCGCCGGGTGGGCGGCGGCCACGGCGGCCAGCGCCCGTTCCAGCCGGTCGCCGTCGACCGGCCCGGTGATCTCGATCCGGCTCACCGCGACGTGCCCGGGTGCGCCCGGCGCCAGCCGTTCGGCGATCCAGAAGCGGCGCTCCCCGGCGGAGAGTTCGGTCGGCCCGCCGTCGCCGGCCGGTCCGGTGGGCCCGACGGGTCCGGGTGGACGGCGGCGGGCTTCCCGCTCCAGGGCGTCCACCGTGCCGTGCCGGTAGACGTCGCCCGCCGAGAGCTCGGTGTCCAGCAGGCGGGACAGCCGGGCGGCGATCCTCAGCACCTGGAGCGAGTTGACGCCGTCGGCCAGGAGGTCGTCGTCCCCGGCGAGTGCGGGGTCGCCGAGGATCCGTCGCACCTCGCTCAGCGCGGGTGATCCGTCCGCCGCCGGTGTCGGTGCCGCCTCGGGCGGTTCTCCGACGAGCAGCCGCTCCAGGGCCCGCAGGTCGGCCTTGCCGGTCGGGCCCAGCGGCACCGACGCCAGTCGGACGAACCGGTCGGGCCGCAGGTGCGCCGCCAGCACGGCCGCGCTCGCGCCGCGCACCCGCTCGTCGGTGAGCGTCCGGCCCGGCTCGACGGTGTAGCCGCAGACGGTGCTCGTGACCGTCCCCTCCGCCGTCCGGACGGGGACCAGGAAGCACTCCTGCACCCCGGCCACCGCGGCGACCGCGCGCTCTACCTCGCCCGGCTCGATCCGGTACCCGCGCAGCTTGAACTGGCGATCGGCGCGCCCGACGTAGGACAGCCGGCCGTCCGGTGCCATCCGCACCAGGTCCCCGGTCCGGTACACCCGCTCCGGTCCCCGGCCGGGGATGTCGAGGACGCCGAACCGACGGGCCTCCTCCTCCGGACGGTCGAGGTAGCCCAGCGCCAGCCCGTCGCCGCCGACCCACAGTTCACCGACCCGGCCGCGCGGCAGCGGCGCGCCGTCGTCCCCCACCACGGCCAGCAGGGTGTTGCGCACCGCGCGGCCGACCGGAACGCCGTCCGGCTCGGCCAGTTCGGCCGCGGTGACGTCCTGGGCGGTGACGAAGACCATCGACTCCACCGGGCCGTACCCGTTGGTCAGCCGGGCCCGCGGGCAGGCGGCCAGGAACGCGGCCAGGTGCGGCGGCGACACGCGCTCGCCGCCGGTCATCAGGTGCCGGACGCCGGCGAACGCCCCGGGCTCCTCGTCCAGGATCAGGTTGGCCAGCGAACTGGTCAGCCAGAGCGTGTTCACGCCGTCCTCGCGCACCAGCCGGCGCAGCTCGGCCGGGGTGAGCAGGCCGTCCCGGGCCTCGACCGCGCAACCGCCGTTGAGCAGCGGCCCGAACGTCTCCAGCGCGCCCGCGTCCCAGTACGGAGCGGCCAGCAGCGGCATCACGGTGTCCGGGCCGAAGTCGGCGTAGCCGCCGTCGACGAAGGTGCGGATCATCGCGCGGTGCGGGATCACCACGCCCTTGGGGCGGCCGGTGGAACCCGAGGTGAAGAAGACGCACGCGGGGTCATCCGCGCCGACCCGGGGCGCCGCGAAGTCCCGCCGTGTGCACGGCGGTTCGCCGTCCGACAGCTTCACGACCGGCAGCGCGAGGGTGCTTCCCTCCCCGGTGGCGTCGAGCACGAAGCGGGCACCCAGGTCCTCGGCCACGTCCGCGAGCCGTCCGGCGGGCCACCGGGGATCGACGGCGGCGAACGCCGCGCCCGCCAGCAGCACGCCGAGCGCCGCGACCGCGAAGGCCTCCCCCGGCCGGGCCGACACCGGCACGAACTCACCGGGCCGCAGGCCGAGTTCGACCAGGCGGGAGGCAACCTCCCGGGCCCGGCCGACCAGGCCCCGGTAGGTGGTGGTCCGGCCGCCGGCCCGCAGCGCGGGGGCGTCCGGCGTCCGGTCCGCCCAGGCCAGCACCGCGCCGTGCGCGGTGCCGTGCGGCGGGACGGCCGCGGCCGGACCGAACGTCAGCGACGGTTCCACGACCGGTCAGCTCTCCGCGCGGGCGGCGCGAGCGGCGTTCACCGCGTCGGCCAGCGAGTCCGGCGTGGAGTCCAGCACGGCGAGGAAGTCCAGCTCGACGCCCCACTCCTCCTCGATCCGGGCGATCAGCGTCACGGCGTGGAAGGAGTCGCCGCCGTGGCCGATGAACGACCCGTCGCCGGGGACGTCGACCCCGAGCGCCTCCGCCACCATCGCCCGGACCGCAGCCGCGTCGACACGGTCGGCCGAAATGTTCGGCTGGGACATCTGAACCTGCCTCCAGAAAATTCCGATTACCACTTGTGGACATGACAGCAAGCCCTTTCCCGGGAATTGGGGAACGGTTATTGCTGCGAAATATTGGAGTGATGCGAGTCAATTCCGGGCGGCGCCCCGGGAGAGGGGGGACGAAACCCGCGTAGAGCCCGCTGGACGGGGCCCGTCCGTATCCGTCGGATCAGGCCGCCCGGGCCTATCCCCAGCCGGTGTCGCCGTTGCCACCAGCCTGCGCTACAACGGAAGTCGACGGCTCCCGGCCCGGCAGATGACCGGTCCCGGCGGCCGCCGCGAGGGTCGCGACGAGGGCTGCCGCGGCCACGGCCGCGCCGGTCCGGAGGATTCCGCGGATTTTCTTGGAGAACTGCACGATGTGCCCCCGTGGGATGGATGCCTGCGCCGCCGGGGATCGCCCGTCGAACGCCGTTGACATCAGCATCGGGAATTCGGAGCTTGGCAGTCCAGTCACCGAGCCCGCATGATGATGCTTTACATCAAGCTGCACGTGGGAGAAAGAGTGGACAAGGTGTCAAAAACGGACATCGTGACCAGGTTCCAGGCGCTGCAGGCCGAGGAGATCCAGGTCTACGGGTGGGCGGTGGACCGGGGCGTGCTGCGGATCCCGGACGCGGCGGTGGGGCTCGGACTGCCCCAGGAACGCGTCGCCCGGGCGGTCGAGTCGCTGGCGGCCGTCCCCCTGGTCCGGCCGCTCGATCCGCTCGATCCCGCGGGGCCGCTCCGACCACCGGGCGGGCCGGCGGACGGACCCGAGGGCGGATCGGAGGACAGACCGGACGGCAGACCGGTGGACAGACCGGCGGACAGACCGGCGATGGAGCGAGCCTGGAAGGCCGTCGACCCGCAGCAGGCCAGCGCGGAGGTGGCCGCGGCCGAGTCCCGCTTCCGCCGCGGGCTGTCCGGCGTCCTCTCCGTCTGGGACGTGGTGGACTCGGTGAACGCCATGTACGACGCGGGCGTCGACGACGTCGACCGGGGCGCTCCGCTGCAGCCCGTCGAGGCGCTCGGCGAGGTGATCGCGATGCTCGACGAGGCCGGCGCCACCTGCGAGTCCGAGGTGATGACCGCCCAGCCGGGCGGCGGCCGCCCGCCCGGAGAGCTGGAGCGCTCGATCGCCCGCGACCTCGCCATGATCGGGCGCGGCGTCCGCATGCGCACCCTCTACCAGCACCCCGCGCGCCACAACGCCCCCACCCAGGCCTACGTCGAACGGGTCACGGCGGCGGGTGCCCAGGTCCGCACCCTGCCCGAGCTCCTGGGGCGGATGATCGCCTTCGACCGCCGGGTGGCCTTCATCTCCCACCACCGGACCAGCGGCGGCGCGGTGGTCATCCGGGACCCCTCCACCGTCGGCTTCCTGTGCGACGCCTTCGACCGCAACTGGCAGATGGCGACCCCGTACCATCCGGCCCCGCTGGACGGCGGCCTGCGGGACGACCTCAAGGGCACCATCCTCGGCATGCTCAGCGAGGGCCTGCGGGACGAGACGATCGCCCGGCGGCTCGGCGTCTCGCTGCGCACCTGCCGCAAGTACATCGCGGACATCTTCGCGCAGTTGGGCGCCGAGAGCCGCTTCCAGGCGGGCTACCTCACCGGCGCCCAGCGCCGGCTCGGCACCGGGCCGGACGAGTCCCCCGGCGTCTTCTGAACCGGCTCGGCCGCGCTACCGCAGCGCCTCGCTCATCCTGGCTCATCCAGGTCAATCAACTGTTCGGCCCCGTAGGGGACCACGCGCGCCGTCCACCGCTCGCGCCGCGTTGCGGGGGCACGTCGCCCGGCTGATCACTCTCCTCACCGACGGCCTCCGGGCGGCCACCCGCACCCCCGGCCACGTCCAGCTCGCTGCGCCGGACCGGTCGACGCCCGCCGGCCCGCACAGTTCCTCGACGAGGCCTGCCGTCCCCGGGAGCGGGCGCTCGAACCGGCCACCGGGCAGGGGCGGACGACCAAGCAGGTGGACCGGTCAGGACCGCCGTCAGGCCTGCTTCAGGCGCCCCAGGAGGTCGTGGTCCGTGCGCCCGCCGAGCCGGTCGCGGTGTTCGCGGTGGTCGGGCGCGACGGGGCCGCGGGCCGGAGGAAGTCCGAGCCGGCCGTCGAGGTGGTCGTGCGGGCGCCCGCGCCCGGCGTGGTGGCGGCCGGTCCGCCCGCCGTGGTGGGCCGTGCGGCGCCCGCCGGGGCGGCCGTCGGGTCGGCGGTCGCGGTGCGGCGCGCGGCGGGCAGGCCGGGCGTGGCGGCCGGAGTGCGGCCGCCCGGCTCGATCCGCTCGATCCGCAGCACGAGGTTGCGGTCCTGGCGGTCGCCGGCCCGGTCGCGGTTTCGGCTGTGCACCTGCTGCGTCTGCACGCCCCGGACCTCCTGCCAACGACCCTGGACCGCGCGGATGTTGGGGCTCCACTCGCCCTCGTGGCAGTGCTCCAGGTCCAGCTGCCAGCTCGCGGCGTCGACCACGTGGACGGCGCCGACCGCCGCCGGGACCAGGACCGGCGCGGCGCCCCGCACGGTCACCACCGCCCGCTGCTGCCACGGGCCCTCCACCGCCGTCACCGTGATCCGGCTCGGCCCCTGGTACCAGGCCATGGTCGTCCTCCCGCGTCCGTCCTCGCGCCGGTCGCCGACCGGCCTCAGCAGATACCACGGGCGGCGGGCCCTCCAGGGTTCGACCGGGCTCGACCGGGCTCGACCGGGCCCCGCCGGATTCGACCGGCCAGGGGTCACTCGTCCACCGGCACCTGACGGACCCGGACGTCCCCGCAGACGACGAAACCCGCGGGCACACCACCGCTGAGCAGGTGGAGCCGCAGGTAGCGAGCCGACGCCGGGCCCGGCACGTCGACCAGCGCCTCGATCTCCGGGTCGGAATCCGCCTCCCGGATCTCCAGGTCCTGGTAGCCCGACCGCGTCTTCATGGCCAGGACACTGACGAACTCGACCTCCGTGGCCGTGTCCCTCCCCTGCTTCCAGAAGCTGCGGAACAGCAGCGTCCGGTGCGAAACGCGGTACGACCAGACCTGCATGTCCTCGTGCAGGTCCAACGGCAGCGGACTCGTCGTCATGCCGGTTCTCCTCTCCCGGGCGCGGTACTGCGCCGCCAAGTTGCGTACTAGCCGGCGTACTGCCGTCGCAGGGCGTCGAGGTGCTTCGCCCCGCGCTCGGCCTCGTCCAGGTGACCGAGGTCCAGGGCAGCCGTGGCGCGGCCGTAGACGTAGAAGACGTCCTCGCGCTCCTCGGCGGACAGCGTCCGCAGCCGGCGCAGCACGTCGAAGTCGACGTCCAGGGAGAGTTGGACGGCCGCCAGGCGGTCGCGGGCCGTGGCGGGCAGCCGGGTGCGCAGGACGTCCTTGAGGTGGTCGCGGATGCGGCGATCCGCTTCCTCGGGCCGGCGGACGGCGGGCCGGTGCGGATGGTCCCCCAGTTCGTCGGCCCAGGTGGCGAGAACGCCGTGGATCGCCTGCAACGCCGCCACGTCCCCGGGGTCGGTGGCGAACACCTCCCCGGCCAGCCTGGCCGCCTCCCGGGCACGCCCCTCGACGTCGGTGCAGGCCGCGACGAATCCGGCGAGCGTTCCGCACCTCCACCGCAACTCGGCGGCCTGCCAGGCTTGTTCCATGTCCACGTCGGCACCCTATCGGGCAGCCGGTCGGGGTTGTCGACCGCTTTTGGGCGGCGGGCCGGCCGGGCCGTCGTCGACGAGCACGAAGGCCACCAAGGGCGCCGGCGCCCGCGCCGCCGGCTCGCCGGTCCGGCCGCGCCATGTCGCGACCGGCCTGCTACCCCGGTATCCGGGCGCCCAGTGCCCGGATGAACCAGTCGAAGGCCGGCGCCAGGCTTTCCGGCGCCGACCAGCCGTTGATCACGGCGAGCAGCTGAAGGTACCGCTCCCTGCGAGGGTCGTTCACGGTCTCCAGGCGGGTCGACAGCCGGCGCCGGAGGTCGACGTCGTCGGGGCGCCCCACGGCGTCCGCGTACTGGGCCATGACCGCCGCAACGACCCGATCGGCCTGGGGCGAGCCCGGGTCGATGCCGGCTGCCAGGGCCGGGCCGACCTGGTCGAGGACCGCTGCGGCAGGGTCACGGCGCGGGCACGTGGTGCCGACCCGGGCGTGATCGGCCACGTAGTGCTCGACCGTGCGCCGCGTGCCGGCGCGGAAGTCCGGGTCCTGGGACAGCTCGGCCAGCTCCACCCACGCCTCGACCTGCTCGGCCTCCGGGTTGTCGGGCAGCTCGGGCGTCATCGACCGCGTGATCCCCACGAGTTCGGGGTTGGCGTCCAGCAGCCCGCTGAAGGCGGTGTCGAGGAAATCGCCGATCAGCCGTCGACGTTCGTCCTCGGAGAGCTTGGCCAGCTTGTGCATGAAATCCATCTCCTCAGGGGTGGACCCGCGCCTGGCCACCGCCGTCAGCACCGCGCACCGCAGGCGCAGCGTCCGGATCTGCACCGCCAGTGCTTCGGCGTGCGCCGCGGCGACCTCGGGAAGGGAGATCTCCCGGTCCACGACCTTCCGGATGGCAGGGAGGTCCAGTCCCAGGTCGCGCAGCGTCCGCACGAGGTCCAGACGTGCGACGGCGTCGATGCCGTAGAGGCGGTAGCCGGCCGGGCTACGGTCGGTCGGCGGCACGATCCCGCAGTCGGAGTAGAACCGGATGGCCTTGACCGTCAGACCGGTCCGCCGGGCCAGATCACCGATCGGGTAGAGCGTGTCGCCGTCCATGCCCTCACCCTCCCACCTCCCCCTACAGGAGACTCAAGCCCACCCGCCTGCCGGCGGCAGACCACCCGTCAGTCACACAGAGGCTTCACTCGAAGCGGTGGTTTGCCCTCTCAGAGGAGTGGCCGGGCAGCTCGCTGCGCTGGGGTGGGTACGGACTCGCCGTTCGCACCAGCAGCGGCCCTCTCACCTCAAGGAGTGTGGATGCCCAGTCAGAACCCGCCAGGGGTCTTCGTGACGGAGCTCCCCAGCGGAGTACGCACGATCACCGGGGCGAGCACATCGGTCCCGGCGTTCCTCGGTTACACGAAGGCCTCCGCCAACGACGATCCGAGCGCGGCCCCCGAGCCGTTCACCGACGCCGAGCGTGTCGTCCCGCAGAAGATCCGCAGCTGGCAGGAGTTCGCCGCCCGCTACAGCGTCCAGGGAATCGCCAAGGAGCTCGCGGACGCGACCGAACCGGCCGCGATCCACACGCTGCAACGGTGCCTGCCCCTGGCCGAAGCGGTCTACGGGTTCTTCGCCAACGGCGGGAGCACCTGCTACGTGGTGGGCTTCACCAGGCCGCAGAGCGCCGTCTCGCCCGAGGAGCTCAAGGGGAACACGGACGCCCGCACCGGCCTCGCCGCCCTGGAGACCGTTCCCGAGGTCACCATGGTCGCCGTCCCCAGCCTCTGGGACATGACCGCGGACGCCTCCGCCGAGAAGGAGGCGCCGGCGCCCGACCACGCCGCGGGCGTCGGCAGGATGGCCCAGGTCGTCAAGCACTGCACCGAGCAGCGCAACCGGCTGGCGATCCTCGACCCGCCGCCCGGCCTGACCCCGGCCGAGGCGGCGGCCTTCGCCGACACGCTCGGCTCGCGCGACTCCGACGACGCCGCCTTCACCGCCCTGTACTACCCGTGGATCACGGTCCCGGGCGTCGACGCCGTCGAGCGCACCGTGCCGCCCTGCGGCCACGTGGCGGGTGTCTGGGCCCGCACCGACGCCGAACGCGGCGTCTTCAAGGCCCCCGCCAACCAGAACCTCCGCGGCGCACTCAAACTCCAGACCGTCCTCACGGACGACCAGCACGGGGAGCTGAACGCGAAGGGCGTCAACTGCCTGCGGCTCTTCCCGGACCGGGGCCTGCTCGTATGGGGCGCTCGTACCAGGTCGACCACACGCGACTGGCGCTACCTCAACGTCCGCCGCCTCGTGTCCTACCTCGCCGACTCCGTCCACCAGTCCTCGACCTGGGCGGTGTTCGAGCCCAATGACGAACGGCTGTGGGCGACACTGCGGCACTCCGTGTCCTCCTTCCTCACCGACCAGTGGCGGCAGGGCGCCCTCGTGGGACGCACGCCGGACGAGGCGTTCTATGTGATCTGCGACGACACCAACAACACACCCAAGACCATCGACGACGGCAAGGTCATCTGCGACATCGGCGTCGCACCCGTGCGCCCCGCCGAGTTCGTCCACTTCACCATCACCCAGATCGCGGGACAGTCCGGAGAGGCCCCCAAGGCCACCTGACGGCACACCTGTCCGCCCCGCCGTTGCGCGGCTCGCGGCTCGCGGCTCCCGGCCCGAGCAGGAAGTCGGACCGGCCGACTTCCTGCTCCGGTGGCCGGCCGGAGGCTCCTCGGCGGCCGGGCAGTAGGGCGCGCGATCGTGAACGCCGCCGGATTCGGCCGCCGGGCCCGTGGCGGGTACCGGGACTGGATGCCGATTCCCCGTTCGTGGCGAGGGAGTTGGCAGAGCTGATCGCCGAGGCGGGGCGCCCGGAGGAAGCCGTGGACCTCCTGGGCCCCGCCCGCTCCTGGCACCGCCGCACCTTGGCGGGGCTACTCCTGGAGCTCGGGCGGATCGACGAAGCGGTGGCCCTGTTCCGGCTGCGGTAACCGGCCGCTCCCGCCCGGCCGCGTGCCCGGACCCGGCGTCGCCGCCGGCGTCCGGCGTCCGCTCTCGGCCTCGGCTTCGACGCCGAGGCCGACGCCGGGACGACGGGCCGGCCGTCGCCACCGGTTCCGGAACGACCGGAGGACCGCGACGACGGCAGCCGTGGCGAGGCCCGCGAGGAACTCGGGCAACGCGGCTCGCAGAAGGTCGCTCATCGGGCCGTCCTCGCGGCCGCGGCGGTGCGCTCGGCGTGGAGGGCGCCCCGGCGCCGGAGCTTTCGGCGCACCCGGTCGCCGTACGAGGGCGGCAGGCCCGCTTCGACGGCCGCCTGGAGCCAGCTCCCGCCGTCCCGCGCGAGCCGGACGGCGACGGCGGCCTCGTCGGCGGTCAGGCCGCGCAGGACCGCTCCGATCCGCTCGTCGTCGAACTCGTGCCGCAGGACCACGTCCTCGGCGCTGCGGTGGTCGGTGAGAGCGTCCTCCAGGGTCACGCCCGCGCCGATCGTGACGCTGGTCAGCCGGGTGGGGCCGTTCCTCGTCCCCCGTTTCCACAACGGCAGCCACCGTTTGCGTTCCTCCTTCGCGCAACGGTCGAGGAGCGCCACCAGCTCGGGATCGCTGCGGCAGTCCCCGAGTCCGTCCACCCAATCGCCCAGGAGCGCGTCGATCACTCCCTCTCGCCACTCCTCCGGCCGCGCCCTGCCGAGCACCCTGCTGGTGAAGTCGTCCACGCCTTCGAGGTCTCCCACGAGGGCCGCGAAGCGGGCGGCCAGGGCCGCGACGAGGGCCGCCCGGGCGGGCGGCGGTGGCGGGGAGCCGAGGTGCCTGATCGACCTGGCCAGACAGATCAGCAGGACGGCGACCGAAACGGGCGGCACCTCGGCGAGTGCGGTGTTCAGACCGGCCTTCGTCATGGCGTCCGCCGCGTCGTCGAACCCGAAGATCCGAAGCATCTGCGCGGGCCGGTTCCTGGTGATGTACAGCAGCTTGATGAAAAGGTGCGGGTCTGCCCGGTCCGCGCCGGGCACGACCAGCACCGACTGGCAGCGCTCCCGCCGGCGCCGGTCGGCCCCGCGGTAGTTCACGTCGGTCAGGAACTGCCCGGGCAGCCCCGGGCCCGGCCGGAACTCGATGCACACACCGTCGATGCACACGGCGATGACTCTCCTCTGCGACTCGTACGAGCAGGCTCTACTTCCGGGGACGGGAGCACGGCACAACGGCAAAGAATCCGGAAGACCGAGACGTGATCTGCGTCACGTCGGACGAATGGGCGCCCGCACCCGGCCGGGGCGGCACCGGTCCGCGGCTCCGGCCGGGCGCCGGCGACCGGCCGGTGGTGAACCGCCGGGCGGGCGCGGGCCGTATAGCTGGGCAGGGCACCGACCGGGTGGGTCCCGACGAACGATCAGGGGAGGCGTACGCCAATGGCCGAGGTGGAACCTCACCGGACCTCCGCCCGGGCCCGGCGTACGCACCGGCCGACGGACGTGGTCCGCGCCGTCGCCGGAGCGCCCTTCCCGCCCCACCGGCGGACGGACGCCGGCCGGCGCGCCGCCGGAACGCCGATCACGTGCCGGCGCCCGCCCCACCGGCGGACGGACGCCGGCCGGGTGGCGCGATGAGTGCGCCGCAGTCCGGGGCCTCGTCCGCACCGGCTCTGCGCCGCCGGTTCGGCCGTCGTGGGGCGCCGTCCGCTCCGCCCCCCGTACCGGCCGGGCGGCGGGGGCCGTCGCGGTCGATCCTGCGGCCGTTCGGGCCGCACTACGTCATCGCCCCGCGCGAGGTGGGCGACGACGAGCTGGCGGCGGCGATGGGCAGCCTGCGGCCGGTGCCGGACGCCCTCGTCGTCGTGGCGGCGGCGGCCGACGCCGCGCCGGTGCTGCGCGAGCAGATGGCCGAGCTCGGGCTGATCGCCCGGACCCGGGGCGCTGCCCGGCTGATCCTCGCCGCCTCCGGTCTCGCCGCGCTGGGCCCGGGTGGGCGACGCCCCGCCGAGGTGGTCGCCGACAAGGCCGGACTGCCGGTCGTGGCCCCGGACGGTCTGGTGTCCATCCAGCCCGACGGCACCCTCAAGGTGACCGCGCCCGAGGGTGCCACCGAGCCCGCCGCGTGGTGGAGTTGCCCGCCGGGCGGCCGTCCGCGGCGGCTGCGGGAGACCGTCGAGGCGGCGACCGCCGTCGGACCCGGCCAGGCGCCGCCCGAGCCCGCGGCGTGGCCGGCGCCGGCCGGTCCGGCGTGGGGCGCCACCGGGCCGGCCGCGTGGCCGCCGCCCGCCGTCCCCGTCCCCACCCCCGTCCCCACCCCCGTCCCCACCCGTACGGTCGCCGCGGCGCGCCCGACCACGCTGCCCGCCTCGGTCGTCGTCCAGCGCCTCGCCAACGGCTTCTGGCTCAGCCACGCGACGGCCCGCCCGGAGGCCGGGATGCCGTTCCTGGAGCAGCTCGCGACACCGCCCGGCACGACGCCGCTGCTCGTCGGCACGCCCACCCAACCCGTCCTGACCCCCGAGGAGTTCGCCGACGCCGCGCTGTCCCTGCCGACCGGCTCCGACCAGCTCCTCGTGAGCGCGCCGTGGGCGGACCCGGGGGCGCTCGCCGCCCTGTCCGGCACGCTCGCCGAGCGGCTCGGCCGGCCCGTGCACGCCGCGGTCGGCCTCCCGGTCGCGGGCGACGGCGCGTTCACCACCCGGGTGCTCGACCACCGCGGCGCCACCACCTGGGAGCCGTACCTGATCCGGCTGACCTCCGGCAGCCGTCACGACACCGTCAGCACCGCCTGGCGCAACGGCGGCGCCGGGTGGGACACCGTCGGCCCGGGACTGTTCCGCGCCTTCCCGTTCTGGTGCCTGGAGGCCGTCCCGGCCGGGCTCTGGCTGCGCCCCGAGCCGCCGTACGCGTGGGCGCCGCGCTTCCTGCGCCCGGACCCGGCCCGCCCGCTGCTCGTGGTGGGCGAGCAGGCCCGGCTGATCCCGCACGACGTGTGGGAGCAACTGTCCGCCCTGCTGGACCAGTTGCCCGGTGACGGCGCACGGGGTTTCGGGCTGCTGCTGCACGGCCTGGTCGACACGGCGTCCGAGAGCAGCGCCCGGTTCTTCGCACGGATGCACGGCCTGGTGTGGCTCAACCCGCCCGCCCGCACGCAGAACGGTCTCCCGGCTCCGGCTCTCCCCACGACGTACGCGGTGGGCGGCGGCCTCGGCACGCCGAGCGGGGCGAGCAGGCCGGGTACCCCGAGCGCGCCGAACGTTCCGGAACGCTTCGCCCTGCCGGCGCACCGGAACGAGGGGTTCGTGACGGGACGGGTCACACCCGCCGATCCGGAGCTCGCTCCCCCGGCCGCCCAGCCCGCCGGACTCGCCACGAGCAGTGGCGCGGCGCCGGCGAGCCGGCCGGCCACCGCCGCGAGCCCGTTGACGGCGGAGGCGACGGCGAGCGCCACCGCTCCGGCCGGGGTTCCCGCCGCCGAGCGCCCGGCCGAACGGCCCACCGCCCCCACCGAACCCGCCGCCCCCACCGAGCCCGCCGCCTCCACCGAGCCCGCCGCAGCCCCGACGCCTGAACCGCCCGTGGCCCCGGAGCCGGAGGAGCCCGAGGAGCCGGAGGTGGCAGAGGAGCCCGAGGTGGCAGGGACGCCCGAGGTGGCAGAGGCCGCAGAGGTGCCGGAGCAGCCCGAAGCACCCGCCCAGCCGATCGCCCTCACGGCCCGCTACTTCACCCCCGCCGACGTCCCGCCGCTCGCCCCCGTGAGCAGCGCAGCCGACCGGGACGCCTTCCGCTCGCTCCTCGGCGACCGCTACCAGCGCGGCGCCGGCCGGGTCGAACCGGCCGTCACCCGCCTGCCGGGCCTGCGCTCGACCGGCCGGGACGACGTCAAGCCCGACCTGGTCGCCGTGCTGCTGCACCACGAGGGCGCCGACGTGCCCGCCGGCCCGGCCGCGCTGGTCGCCGGGGCCCGCAGCGGCGCGCCCGGCCCGCTCGCGCCCTACCTCGCCTGCCTGGCGTCGGGCCTGCGCCGCCTGCCGAGCCACCACGGCGCGGTGCTGCTCGGCGCCGACGTCCCGCCCGAGATCCTCGACGCCTACCCTCCGGGACTGGTCCTCGTCGAGCCGGCGCCGGTCACCGGCGTCTCCTCACCCGCGGCCGACCTCGGCACGCCGGTGGAGTTCGCCGTGTGGTCGACGACCGGGCGCCGGACGGCCGTGTTCGCCGCCGACGGCGAGGTGCCGCAGGTCGTCTTCTCCCCCGGCACCACCTTCACCGTCCTCGACACCGTCCCCGGCGACGGCACGACCCGCCCCGCCCGCGTCCTGCTGCGCGAGACCACCAGCACGCCCCCGGCCACCGCCGACGCCGCACGCGACCGCAGCGCCCGGGACCGCCTGCGGGCCTGGCTGGAGCGCCGCGACGGCACGGCCCCGGCCGACCGCCGCCCGGTCGCCGGACCGGAACGCTTCCGCCTGACGCCCGGCGCCGCCCTGCCCGCCCGCCCCGGCGCCGGCCCGTGACCTGCCCGGCTCCGGCGGACGGCCCGGTCCTCGGCCGCCGGGCCCGGCGCTGACGAGCGCCTTGATGCGGGGCAGGTCATCGCCGGTCACCGTCGAGTTCAGCGCGTAACAGCGGTGAGCACCCCGATGTCGCGCCTGGAACGTCTGGAACTCCCCTGGAACATCCCTTGGGTGGGCGTCACCTGCCCACGGCGTAGCCCTGCATGCCGCGCGGGTTGGCGGCCGCCGACAGGACGCCGGTCTCGGGGTCGCGGGCGACGGCGCACAGGCGGCCCTCCGACCACGGGCCCCCGACGGTGACGTCGTGGCCGCGCCGGCGCAGGCCCTCGATGACGTCCGGGCCGAGGCGGGACTCGACGAAGAGGCTGCCGGGCCGGCCTGCGCGCGGGTAGAAGGAGCTCGGGAAGCTCTCGGTGTGCCAGTTCGGCTCGTCGATCGCGCCCTGGAGGTCGAGCCCGCCGCGCACCGGCGGGCGCAGGGCGAGGGCGAGGAGGAAGTGCAGGCTCCACTGGTCCTGCTGGTCGCCGCCCGGGGTGCCGAAGGCGAGGACGGGCCGGTCGCCGCGCAGGGCGAGGGACGGCGAGAGGGTGGTGCGCGGACGGCGGCCGGGGGTGAGGGAGTTGGGCAGTCCGGGGGTGAGGGCGGCCATCTGGAGGCGGGTGCCGAGCGGGAAGCCGAGTCCCGGGACGGCGGGGTTGGACTGGAGCCAGCCGCCGCTCGGGGTGGCGGAGACGAGGTTGCCCCAGCGGTCCACGACGTCCACGTGGCAGGTGTCGCCGCGGGTGCCGCCGTCCCTGGCGACGGTGGGCTCGCCGGAGCCGGGCGCCGCCTCGGCGGGGGCGTACTCGGCGAGCCTGGGCGCGCGGCCCTCGGGACTGCCGGGCCGCAGGTCGTAGGACGCCCGGCCGCCGATCAGGGCACGGCGGTCGTCGTTGTACCCGGGCGACAGGAGCGCCTTGAGCGGCACCTCGGCGGCGTCGCCGAACGCGTCGCCGTACCAGGCCTCGCGGTCGGCCATGGCGAGCTTGGTGCCCTCCACGAGTGTGTGGACGTACTCGGCCCCGTCCAGCGTCCCGAAGTCGTCCGGCAGCAGGGCGAGTTGCTGGAGGAACACCGGGCCCTGGCTCCACGGTCCCGGCTTGGCGACCGTCCACCCGTTCCAGGTGTGCGTGACCGGCTCCTCGTAGTGCGCTTCGAAGGCCGCGAGGTCGTCGCCGGTCAGGGTGCCCGCGTGGCGCTCTCCGGAGGTGTCCAGCGCGGGACGGGCCGCGAAGCCGGCCAGTGCCTCGGCGATGAAGCCCTCCCGCCAGACCCGGCGCGCCGCGTCGATCTGCGCCTCGCGCCCGCTCCCGGCGGCCTCGGCCTCGGCGACCAGCCGCCGCCAGGTCGCGGCGAGCGGCGGGTTGGTGAGCAGCGCGCCGGGGCGCGGCGCGTGCCCGCCGGGCAGGTAGAGCTCCGCCGAGCTCGTCCACTCCCGTTCGAAGAGCTCCCGGACGGTCTCGACGGTCGCCCCGATCCGCTCGACCGCCGGGTGCCCGTGCTCCGCGTACCCGATGGCGAACCGCAGGACCTCCGCCAGCCGCTTGGTGCCGTGGTCGCGCAGCAGGAGCAGCCAGGCGTCGAACGCCCCGGGCACGGCGGCCGCCAGCGGTCCCGTCCCCGGGACGAGGGACAGGCCGAGCGAGCGGTAGTGCCCGATGCTCGCCCCGGCGGGCGCGGGCCCCTGCCCGCACAGCACCCGCACCGGCCCGTCCGCGGGCGCGAGGATGATCGGCACCTCGCCCGCGGGCCCGTTCAGGTGCGGTTCGACGACGTGCAGCGTGAACGCGGCGGCCACGGCCGCGTCGAACGCGTTCCCGCCGTCCTCCAGCACCGCCTGGCCGGCCGCCGACGCCAGCCAGTGCGTCGACGAGACCATCCCGAACGTCCCCTGCAAGGTCGGTCGAGTCGTGAACACCGGTACCCCTCCCATCCTGAAGCCCCCGCCGTCTCCGGTTGGCACCCATCGTGTCCACTGCCGACCGTCCTGTCACCACCGCCACCGCCCGGAGCCGCGCTGCTCCGGAGGGTGAGGATCGTCACTGGTTCGCTCCATGGGCCCGCAGGGTGGGTAGGTGTACGTTCCAGCGACCACCGGGCGGGGATCCCGACTCCCCCTCGATCGCAGTTGCTCCGGTCCGCAGCGCCTCCGGCGAAGAGAGGTACCAGACATGTCTGCACAGGTGCCGGTCCACCACCATCCACCCCAGCGCGTCGGTGTGGTCGCCGAGTCGAGCGTCGGGGAGACCCGCGTCGCGGCGACGCCACCGACGGTGCGGCAGTTGCTCGGGCTCGGCTACGAGGTCGTCGTCGAGTCGGGGGCCGGGACGGCCTCCGGCTTCACCGACGCGGCGTACGCCGAGGCCGGCGCGCGCATCGGCGACGCCTGGGCGGCCGAGGTCGTCCTGAAGGTCAACCCGCCGTCGGGCGACGAGATCGCCCGGTTGGGTGAGGACGCGACCCTCGTCGCCCTGCTCGCACCGGCGCAGCGCCCCGAACTGCTGAAGGCGCTGTCGGCACGCGGCGTCACCGCGCTGGCGCTGGACGCGGTCCCGCGGATCTCCCGGGCGCAGTCGATGGACGTGCTCAGCTCGATGGCCAACATCGCCGGGTACCGGGCGGTGATCGAGGCGGCCCACGTGTTCGGGCGGTTCTTCACCGGGCAGGTCACCGCCGCGGGCAAGGTGCCGCCGGCCAAGGTCCTGGTGGCGGGCGCCGGTGTGGCCGGGCTGGCCGCGATCGGTGCGGCGTCCAGCCTCGGCGCGATCGTCCGGGCGACCGATCCGCGGCCCGAAGTCGCCGACCAGGTCCGGTCGTTGGCCGGCGAGTACCTGGCCGTGGAGGTCGCCCAGGAGGCGGGCTCGGACGGCTACGCCAGGGCGACGTCGGCCGAGTACGACCGGGCCGCCGCCGCGCTCTACCACGAGCAGGCGCGGGACGTGGACATCGTCGTCACGACCGCGCTGATCCCCGGCAGGCCGGCGCCCCGGCTGCTCACGGCCGAGGACGTGGCGGCGATGCGGCCGGGCAGCGTCATCGTCGACATGGCCGCGGCGCAGGGCGGCAACGTCGAGGGCACCGTGCCCGGACGCGCCGTGGTCACCGACAACGGGGTCACCATCATCGGCTACACCGACCTGACGGCCCGGCTGCCCGCCCAGGCCTCGCAGCTGTTCGGCACCAACCTGGTGAACCTGCTGAAGCTGCTGACGCCGGGCGGGGACGGGCGGCTGGCCGTCGACTTCGACGACGTGGTGCAGCGGGCGGTGACGGTCGTCCGGGCGGGCGAGGTCACCTGGCCGCCGCCGCCCGTGGCCGTGTCGGCCGCCACCGCCGGCACAGCCACCACCGCCGCTGCCACCGGCCAAGCGGCTGCCGCGCAGATCGGCCCGAAGCCGTCCCGGCTCACCCCGCCGCTGCGCTTCGGGCTGATCGGCCTCGGGATGCTGGCGACCTTCCTCCTGATCGCCTTCGCGCCGGCCCAACTGGCCCGGAACTTCACGGTGTTCGCACTTGCCGTGGTCATCGGCTACTACGTCATCGGCAAGGTCCACCACGCCCTGCACACCCCACTGATGTCGGTGACGAACGCGATCTCCGGGATCGTGGTGATCGGTGCCCTGCTCCAGATCGGGCACGAGAGCCGGCTCGTGACGGCGCTGTCCTTCGTGGCGGTCCTGCTGACGAGCGTGAACGTCTTCGGCGGCTTCGCCGTCACCCGCCGCATGCTGTCGATGTTCTCGATCTCCCCCACCTCCCAGCCGTCCCAGTCGTCCCCGTCGTCCCAGCCGTCCTCCGAAAGGCGTTGAGTCCGATGACTTCCACGACGGCCTCCCACGCCGCGGACCTGGTCGCCGCGCTGCTGTTCGTCCTCAGCCTGGCCGGGCTGTCCCAGCACCGGACCTCGCGGGCCGGCGTCGTCTACGGCATCGCCGGCATGGCCCTCGCCCTGGTCGCCACCATCGTGCTGGCGGCGCGGGACGTCTCCGCCGGCGCGGTCGCGCTGATCGTCCTCGCGATGGTGCTCGGCGGGGCGGCGGGCCTGTGGCGGGCGCGGCGGGTCGAGATGACGCAGATGCCCGAGCTCATCGCCGTGCTGCACAGCTTCGTCGGCCTCGCCGCCGTCCTGGTCGGCTGGAACGGCTACCTGGAGGTCGAGTCCCACGGGTCCGCCCAGACCCGGGTGGCCGGGGACCTGCTGGGCATCCACCACGCCGAGGTCTTCATCGGCGTGTTCATCGGCGCGGTCACGTTCACCGGCTCGATCGTGGCCTTCCTGAAGCTGTCCGCCAGGATCGCCTCGCGCCCGCTGGTGCTGCCGGGCAAGAACGCGCTCAACGTGGGCGCGCTGGCCGCGTTCGCGGTGCTGACGGCCTGGTTCACGGCCAGCCCGGGTCTCGGCCTCATGATCGCGGTCACCGTCCTGGCACTCGCCCTGGGCTGGCACCTGGTCGCCTCGATCGGCGGCGGCGACATGCCCGTCGTCGTCTCCATGCTGAACAGCTACTCGGGCTGGGCAGCGGCGGCGGCCGGGTTCCTGCTCGACAACGACCTGCTGATCGTCACCGGGGCCCTGGTCGGGTCCTCCGGCGCCTACCTGTCGTACATCATGTGCAAGGCCATGAACCGCTCGTTCCTGTCGGTCATCGCGGGCGGGTTCGGCATCGAGGCTCCGTCGGGCTCCGCGCAGGAGCAGGGCGAGCACCGCGAGATCCGCGCGGAGGAGGCCGCCGGGCTGCTCGCCGCGGCCCGGTCCGTGGTCATCACGCCCGGCTACGGCATGGCGGTGGCCCAGGCGCAGCACCCGGTGGCGGAGCTGACCCGGCGGCTGCGCGAGCGCGGGATCGGGGTGCGGTTCGGCGTGCACCCGGTGGCGGGCCGTCTGCCCGGCCACATGAACGTCCTGCTGGCCGAGGCGAAGGTGCCGTACGACATCGTCCTGGAGATGGACGAGATCAACGACGACCTCGCCGCGACCTCGGTCGTCCTCGTCATCGGCGCCAACGACACCGTCAACCCGGCCGCCACCGACGATCCGTCCAGCCCGATCGCCGGCATGCCCGTGCTGCGGGTGTGGGAGGCGGAGCAGGTGATCGTCTTCAAGCGGTCGATGGCCTCCGGCTACGCCGGCGTGCAGAACCCGCTGTTCTTCCGGGAGAACACCGGCATGCTGTTCGGCGACGCCCGGCAGAGCGTGGAGGCGATCCTCCGGGCCCTGCCCGAGGGCCGCGGCGGTCCGGCCGCCGCCGTCCGCCAGACGACGGCGGCGGGTTAGCGAACGGCGGGTCGGCGGACGCGGCCGGTCGACGGACGCGACGGACGCGGCGGACGCGGCGGACCGCCCGGGCACCGGGCCCGGACGGTCCGCCCACCGGCCCGCCCGCCCGCCGGCCCACCGCACGAACCGCCCGCTCAGCCCTTCGCCAGCAGCCGCCGGACGTTCTCGGCCTTCGGGGAGCCGAGTTCCTCGTAGAGGGCGAGGCTGCGGCGCCACGCCTCGGCGGCGGCCGCGGCCTGGCCGAGGTGCCGGCGGATGATGCCGAGCTGTTCCAGCGCGGACGCGGTGCCGTCGCGGTCGCCGATGTCCTCGCGGATCGCCACGGCCTGCCCGGCCAGGTCCAGGGCCCTCGCGAAGTCGCCGGTGTCCTGGAGGACTTGGGCGGTGACGTGCAGGGCGTGGCCCTCGCCGTAGCGGGAGCCGAGCGCCTGGAAGGCGGCCAGCGCGAGGCGGCAGTTGACGAGTGCGGGGTCGTACCGGCCGAGGACGCGGTAGGCGGGGATCAGGTTGAGGAGGCAGACGGCCTCGCCGTAGCGGTCGCCGGCGGTGCGGAAGGCGTCGGCGGCACGGGTGAGGTGGCCGATGGCCGTCTCGTAGTCCTGGAGCTGGCGGTGGCTGACGCCCAGGTTGGCCTCGATCATGGCGGTGGCCTCCGGGTCGCCGTCGCCGAGGAGGCCGTCGGCGTGCCGGTAGCGGGTGATGGCCTCGCGGTAGTCGCCCTGGGCGTGGGCGAGGGTGCCGGCCTGGACGAGCATGAGGGCCTCGCCGGTGCGGTCCGCCGAGCGGCGGGCGTGGTCGAGGGCGAGCCCGGTGGCGTTGTTCCAGTCCCCCCAATACTTGCGCAGGGTGAAGAACGGCCAGAGGCTGTGGGCGAGTTGCCAGCACAGCGGGTCGTCGTCCCGGCCGGCGGCGTGCCGCACGAGGTCGACGAGGTTGGCGCGTTCGGTCTCGTACCAGGCCATGGCCGCCTCGGCGCCGTCGAAGTCCGGCTGCGGCAGGCCGGGCGGGGGCGGTGCGGCGGGGGCGAGGCGGGCGTGCGGCACGAGGAGCATCCCGGCCCGGCGGGAGGCGTGCAGGTACCAGAGCGCGAGGCGCCGTTCGGCGGCGCGGCGCCCGGCCGGGGCGTCCTCATTGCGGGCGCGCTCCTGGGCGTAGAGCCGGATGAGGTCGTGGAAGCCGTAGCGGCCGGACTCGGGCACCTGGAGCAGGTGGTGGGCGGTCAGTTCGGCGAGGAGCCGTTCGCTGGGCGCCGGGTCGCGGTCCAGCAGCGCGGCGGCGGCCGGCACCCCGACCGACCGACCGGGCACCAGGGCCAGCAGCCGGAACGCGGCGGCCTGGTCGGGGGCGAGGTGGGCGTAGCTGGCCTCGAAGCTGACCCGCACCGCGCGGTCGCCGACCCGGAGTTCGTCCAGCCGTCCGCGCGCGTCGGCGAGCCGCTCGGCCAGCATCCGCACCGTGCGGCCGGGTTCGGTGACGAGCCGGCTGCCCGTGATGCGCAGCGCGAGCGGCAGGCCGGCGCAGTGGGCGAGCAGTTCGGTGGTCGCGTCCGGTTCCGAGGACAGCACGGCGGGGTCGGCGATGCGGCCGAGCAGGTCCCTGGCCTCGGTGTCAGTGAACGCGGCGAGCTCGATCCGCTCCACGCAGTCGAGTTCGGGCAGCCGGCTGCGGCTGGTGAGCAGCACCGCGCAGCCGCTGCTGGCCGGGAGCACGGGCCGGATCTGGGCGCCGTCGAGCACGTCGTCGAGCACGATCAGGACGCGTCGGCCGGTCAGCAGGCTCCGGTAGAGGGCGGCGCGTTCGTCGAGTGCCGGGGGGACGTCGGTGGGGCTCACGCCGAGCGCCCGCAGGAGGCGCGCGGCGACCTCGGCGGCGGGTACGGGCGCCTGGTCGGCGCCGCGCAGGCTGGCGAACAGCTGGCCGTCGGGGTAGCGGTCCCGGTGCGCGTGTGCGGCGTGCACGGCGAGGCTGGTCTTGCCGATCCCGCCGGGGCCGGTGACCACGAGCACCGGGGTCCGCCCGGCGGTGCCGTCGCGGCCGAGCGCGTGCCGGACGGCGTCCAGCGCTGCCGTGCGGCTGGTGAAGTCCGGTAGGTCCGCCGGGAGTTGAGCGGGAGCCCGGACGGCTGCCGGGCGTGGCGCGCCGGTCTCGACGTCGGCACCGGCGTTGGCGCCGGCGTCCGTCCGGGGCCCGGCCGGCTCCGCACGGGCCGGCTCCGCCCGGGCCGCGGCGA
Source organism: Kitasatospora sp. NPDC059747 (assembly GCF_042732955.1). NCBI lineage: Bacteria > Bacillati > Actinomycetota > Actinomycetes > Kitasatosporales > Streptomycetaceae > Kitasatospora > Kitasatospora sp. NPDC059747. The sequence continues at coordinate 66,132 of NZ_JBHWGV010000037.1, forward strand.
TCAGTTCGGCCCGGTCGCCGTCTGCCAGCCCCAGCGCGTCGGCGAGCGCGGCGACCGACTTCAGCCGGGGGTTGCGCCGGCCCGCCTCCAGCATGCCGATCGCGTGCGTGGAGACGCCCGACCGTTCGGCGAGGCCCTCCTGGGTCCACCCGAGGCGCAGCCGGTATTCGCGCACCATGTCCCCGAAACGCACGACAACCCCCATCGCCCCCGCCGAGATGCCGCCGCCAACTATGGCATGTTCCATGCCAGGGCGTGGCGCGGGGAACGCAGGCAGAACGCAGGGGTTACGCCATGGACCGCCGACCCCGCCGGGCCAAGACTCGTGTCCGCCCGGATGCCGGTACCCGGCGGTACGCGAAGGATCCCAAGGACCCCTCGGGCCCGCAAGACCTGCGGCACCCGCCGTGCCCGTGGCGTCCGGGGCAGCACCGCACACCGAGGACCAGGAAGACCAGGAAGTCCAGGAGATCCAGGAAGACCAGGGGGAATCGTGAAACGCATCAAGTCCGCGCTGGCGGCGGGTGTCGCCGGCGTGGTCGGACTCGCGGGCCTCGCGCTGGCCCAGCCGGCCGGCGCGGCGACGCCGGCCACGCAGCGGGTGCTCGCCGAACTCGGGCACATCCAGGGCCTGTTGCCCGCCACCGGGCACGCTTCGGCCAGGGCCGAGGCGGCGGCCGAGCAGTCACGGGCAGCCGAGCAGTCGCAGGCGCCCGCCCGGATCGCACTGAAGGGCGCCAAGGGCGCGGCCTCGCAGGTCCGTTCGCAGGTGGCGGTGTCGCCCGACGCGCTGCCGGACACCGACAGCGCCGTCATCACCGACACCACCGCCGTCTCGCACGTCTTCGTGCTCCGCACCGCGCGCGCCGCGACCGACGTGAGCTTCACCGTCGACGGCTTCGACGGCCGGCTGGTCGCCGATCCGCTCGGCGGCGTCCTGCTGGTCGACCGGACGACCGGCCGGGCCGACAGCCGGATCAGCGCGCCGTGGGCGTACGACGCCAACGGCCGTGCACTGCCGACCAGTTACTCGGTCGACGGTGGCACCGTCACCCAGCACGTCGACACCCGCGGCGCCGCGTTCCCGGTCGTGGCCGACCCGCACTACACCTGGGGCTGGATCACCGGCACGGTGTACTTCAACCGCAACGAGACCTCGCACATGGCCTCCGACGCGGGCTTCACCGCGGCCATGTTCGCGTTCGCCCCGCCGCCGTTCAACCTGATCGGCGCCATGGTCGCCGGGAACATCTCCCGGGTGGCGTGGAACGCCGGCAGCGACCACAAGTGCGTGAAGGTCAAGTCCCTGGCGCCGGTCTTCCCGGCGTCCGAGTACTCCGGGGGGTACTGCCGGTGATCACCAGGACGAAAGCACCGAACTCCCTCGCACGGAGGGCACTCCGGGCAGCAGTGGTCGCCGTCTCGATGCTGCTGACGCTGGCCTTCGCCGGGATCGCGACCCCCGCGACGGCGGTCACCGGCGGCGGACCGGCCACGACGGGGCAGTACCCGTGGATGGTCCACTTCCAGGACACCAGCAAGTACCCGCTCTTCAGCTACAGCTGCGGCGGCGTCCTGATCGCGCCGGACAAGGTCCTGACGGCCGGGCACTGCGGCCGGGAGTACCAGAGCAAGATCGACCACTCCGCGGTCGTGCAGGGGCAGACGAACATCCTCCAGGGCGGCACCGCCTACCGCATCGCCCGGATCGACATCAGCCCCCAGTTCTACCCCGACCAGGAGACCGGTCCCTGGAAGACGTACGACATCCACCAGGGCGACGTCGCCGTGGTGACGCTGCAGAACTCGATGGTCGGCGTGCCGACGATCCCGTTCGCGCACATCCCGGCCGACGAGACCCTCAGCGGGCAGGGCCTGATCCTCGGCTGGTCACTGGAGAACGTCGACAGCCACGGCGACCCCCGGGAGCGGCTCCGCTCGTCGATGGTCCCGATCCTGCCGGACTCGGCCTGCACCCGCCCCTACGGCGGCATGTACCGGGTCGGCCAGATGATCTGCGCCGGCGACGCCAAGCACGACGCCTGCAACGGCGATAGCGGCGGTCCGCTGATCCGCAACGGCTGGGTCATCGGGATCATCTCCGGCGGCGGCAACAACGGCTGCGACCAGGCCGGCTACCCCGGCACCTACACCCGGGTCGCCGCGTTCTCCAACTGGATCCAGCAGATGAAGGAGGACCGCGACCACGCGCCCTTCTACGTCAACGGCAAGTGCATGGACGGGGACGTCGCCAACGGCGACCACGTCCCGGGGATGAAGGTCCAGCTCTGGGACTGCAACGGCTGGCGCAACCAGTTCTGGTACACGCTGAAGGACCACATCTTCAACGACCGCAACAACTACTGCATGAGCGCCGACATCAGCCACGGGAGCTACAACGGGATGCCGGTGCTCCTCCAGCCCTGCCACACCTGGACCGCCCCGAACGAGACCTGGATCATCGACGGCTACACGATCAAGAGCGCCTACAACAACAAGTGCCTCGACGCGGACATATCCGGCGGCTACCACAACGGGATGAAAGTCCAGCTGTGGGACTGCAACGGATGGACCAACCAGCAGTTCTGGTGACCCCTCACGGACGCCGGAGGCGCGCTCGGCCGCCCCCCCCACCCTCGGGGCCGCGGCGGTTCAGAGCCGAGTCGCACGCGCCGGTCACGCCCGCCCCCGCCAGGGGCGGC
>NZ_JBHWGV010000037.1:68843-79530 GCF_042732955.1 Kitasatospora sp. NPDC059747
CCAACCACCATCCCGCGCCGCTGAGCGGCCTCCCCCCCCACCCACCCGCGATGCCCCGCCCCCCACCCCCCGCGCCCGCCGCCCCCCCCGCCCGCGGGCCGCCCCGCCGCCCCGGGCCGCGTTGACGGACCGTCAGGACGCGCGCTGCGCCCGGGCGAGCCGGTCGGCCTCGCTGCGGCGGGCCGGGGCGAGCACGTCCACCGGGGTGCCCGCACCCTCGCCGGGACGGGCGCCCCAGCCGCGCAGGCGGTCGGCCAACTGCCGCACCCGGCGGTCCTCCGGGCCGGGGACGAGGTAGAACAGCGACTCGTCCACCTCGGCGTCATCCCCGCCCCAGCGCACGACGCCCTCGCACTCGGAGAGGATGTCCCGCAGCACCAGCTCCTGGTGGGCGAAGAGCCCGCCCTTCGCCGAGGCGCCGGGGCGGATGCGCACGGCGGTGCCGGAGGCGAGGTTCGACTCCGCGGCGCCCGCGCGCAGGCCGCCGATCGCCTGCCAGCCGAGCAGGTCGCCGCTCGGGAGCTCCTCCACCTCGTAGTGGAAGCGCCGGATCACGTGGACGAGGATCTCCTCCGCGTCACCGATCCGGATGTCGACGGTGAGGCCCGTGCCGGCCACCGGGCGGGTCCAGACCGTGGAGACGTGGTTCGCCTCCTTCTCGATCGTCCAGCCGTTGGCACTGGTCGGGAGCTTCTTCGCCGGGACGCCCGGCTCGGCCGTCCCCTTCGACGGTGCCGCCGAGGCGGTGCCGGGGAGCAGCGCGCCCAGGGCCGTGGCCGCGCCGACGACGGCGGCACCCTTGACCGCGGCCCGCCGCGTGAATCCGATCTGCACGTCTTCCATTTCCTTGTGTCCCCCTATGTCTTCCGTCTTCCGGTAACGCCGTCTGCTACAGAACGACGATCAGCACGAGCGTGGGCACGAGCAGCAGCAGCGCGCTGACCGGCCAGTACGCCCGGCCCGAGCCCGGGGCCGTCCGCCGCCGCACGGCCCGGTTGGCGAGCCACCACAGCAGCGTGAACACCCCCACCACCGGGACCAGGACCAGCAGCATCGGCAGGACGCCGTCGTTCTCGGTCGGCTCCCGCGTGGTCCAACCCAGGGCGGCGAGCGGCCAGTTGGCGGCGAAGTACCAGAGCAGCCAGACCGGCACGACGGCGGGCAGCCCCAGCAGCAGGTTCAGGGCGGCGGCGGCCGGCGAGTACGTGCGCATGTGCTCGTGCCCCGGGCTCACTTGCTGCGCGACAGCAGGTTGTAGTTCTCCAGCACGTTGTACAGCCCGATCAGCTCGCGGCCGTACTGCTGCGCCGCGTCTCCGAGGCCGTTGTAGCGGGCGAGCAGCGCCTGGGTGTCGGCCTGGCCGGTGGTCAGTCCGGGCCGGGCGATGCCGAGCTGGCGGGAGTTGTAGATCGTCAGGTAGGTGACCGAGCGGATGTTGTAGGCCGGGTCCTGGAGGTTGTCCCAGACCTCCCGCAGGTTGGCCTCGGTGAGCTTCGTCCCGTTGATCAGGCCCTCGCTCAGGCAGTGGTTGCGGGCCTCGATGGCGATCCGGGCGAAGATCTGGCCCCAGCCGGTGCTGCAGTCGTCCTTGAGGCCGTTGCGGACGGCGGCGTCGGCGGCCACGTCGAGCGCGTTGAGCTTGCGCAGCTCCCACAGCACGGGGGCCTGGATCAGCGCCTTGCGCAGCTTGAACTCGCGGGCGAGCGCGGTGAACAGCCAGTCGGCGCTGAGCACGAGGTCGAAGGCCTTGGTGGTGGAGACGCCGCCGAGGGTGGCCCAGTCCTTGTCCGTCCAGCCGTCGCCGCCGGTCTCCGGCACGCCGATCGAGGTGAGGTAGCCCTGCACGTCGCGCAGCATGGCGTCGCGGTAGGCGGTCTTGTCGAGGTCGGTGTCGAGCCCGGCGACGGTGCCGGCGCCGGGGTCGAAGTCGCCCTGGCCGGTGTCCCGGCCGGAGGCGATGTCGGTGTCGATCTCGATGGCCGACGCGCCGCTGCCCACCGTGACGGTGGCGATCTGGTCGAACGCCCAGTTGCTCGGCATCGGGTAGCCGAGGTTGCCGGAGAAGCCGCTGGACATGTCGGAGACGAAGCTGGTCCGGGCGAAGCCCGCGTCGGCCACCCGCTGGCACACGTTGCGCGGCCCGTAGACGCCGACCTGGTAGGACGAGTTCTCGCTCACGGTGTGGTGCACGCCGCGGAAGTGCGGGATGACGTAGCTGCTGACCTCGCCGTCCATGGCGTCGTAGTCGACCGCGAAGTAGATCGTCGTGCCGGCCTTGAAGCCGTGGAAGCGCGCCCACTCGATCGCGCGGAACGCGTCGCTGGTGCCCTGGTTGTAGCTGAAGTAGTCGGCCGACCGGCTCCACGTCTGGTAGATCGGGAAGCAGCGCAGCCCGTACTGCCTGATGGTGTCCAGCTCGCCGGGCTGGATCTGCTTCTCCGGCAGGCTGGTGGTCGACGGGTTGGACAGGTACCGGCCGACGTACTGGTAGCCGGCGTCCTTGAGGGCCTGCGCGCGGGCCGGGGTGATCTTGGTGACGCCGTCGCAGGCGCTGCCGCGCCGGCTCTGGTCGCCGTAGGAGACGAGCAGCGAGGCCCAGGTCTGGAAGTCGCCGACGCCGGTGACCGGCAGCTTGACGAAGGACTGGAACGCCTCGACCCCGCTCTTCACGGCGGCCGTGAAGTCGCCGAACGCGACGTCCCGCCGGTTGAGCACCATCGCCGCCGTGAACAGCATCGGCCAGGTGCCGGTGGCGCCGGCCGAGACGGTGTGGCTCTTGAGCCCCGCCTGGGTGCCGGGCCCGAACGCGCCGTTGGCGGTGCCGTCGGCCATGCCGATCTCGTACTGGATCGCGAACAGCATCGACTTGGCGACGTCCCGCGAGTGGTGCCCGTCGCAGGGGATCACGAAGAAGTCCCTGCGGTTGACGTAACGGCCGTTCAGCCAGCGCTGGATGGCCCGGATGCCGTCCGTCCCGTCGCCGACGGTGACGTACGCGTCCATGGTGAGCAGGCCCTTGACGACCTTGGGTTCGAGCGAGCTGCCAGGGAACACCCCGTCGAGGCCCATGTGGAGCTTGAGCTTGGCGACCGCCGCCCTGACCCGGCCGTTGTACGTGCCGTCGATCTCGCCGCCGTCGTAGCCCTTGCAGTACAGGGCGGCCTGCAGGATCCGGCAGAAGTTCGCGGACGGGACGGTCGTCTCGTCCAGCTTCGGGTACTTGGCCTGCAGCGTCGACAGCGTGGTCGGGCCGAAGGAGTTCGAGAGGGAGGTGATGCCCATCTCGTACTGGAGCGCGCGGGTCAGCGCGTACATCACCGTCCAGCCGGTGCGGCCGTCCTCGTCCAGCTTCGAAATCCCAAGCGTGGCACCGTTGTTGTAGGTCGTGTTGACGAACCTCTGAGCCAGCCGGACCATCTCGTCAGCCATGGGCTGCGATCCCCCCGTTCGCGCCTCGCCACGGCTCCTCTGCCGCGGCACGGCCACGAACTTTACCAGGGCTTTTCCTGGCCTTGGCGATCGGATTGCAGGAACTGCTCGGCCCAGATGATCTTGCCCTCGGCGGTGTAGCGCACGCCCCAGCGGTCCGTGAGCCGGGCCACCAGGTACAGGCCGCGCCCGCCCTCGTCCTCGTCGGCCGCGTAGCGCAGGTGCGGGGAGGTGCTGCCGGTGTCGGAGACCTCGCAGATCAGCGTGCGGTCGTACAGCAGCCGCACCCGGATCGGTCCGCTCCCGTAGCGGATGGCGTTCGTCACCAGCTCGCTGAGCACCAGCTCGGTGACGAACCCGGCCTCGTCCAGGCCCCAGTCGCCGAGCCGCCGGACGGCCTCGGCGCGGACCTCCGCCACCGCCTCGAACTCGGCGCTGACCTCCCACCCGGCGATCCGCTCCGGAGCCAGCACCCGGGTGCGGGCGACGAGGAGCGCGATGTCGTCGCTCTGCCGCGCGGGCAGCAGGACGTCGAGCACGGCGGTGCAGACCTCCTGGGGCGAGCGGCCCGGACGGCCGAGGGTCTCGGTGAGGAGGTCCAGGCCGACCCCGACGTCGCGGGTGCGGTCCTCGATGAGGCCGTCGGTGTAGAGCACCAGGCTGCTGCCCTCGGCCAGCCGCAACTCCGCGGCCTCGAACGGCATTCCGCCCAGACCGAGCGGCGGACCGGCCGGCAGCACCGGCAGCTCCACGGTCCCGTCCGGGTGGACGAGCGCGGGCGGCGGGTGCCCGGCCCGGGCCAGGGCGCAGATCCCGGTCGTCGGGTCGTAGATGCAGTAGAGGCACGTCGCGCCGGTGATCGCGTGCTCCCCGTCGGAATCCGCCGTCTCCTGGTCGATGTGGGTGACCAGCTCGTCCAGGTGCCCGAGGAGTTCGTCCGGCGGCAGGTCGAGGGTGGAGAAGTTCTGGACGGCGGTGCGCAGCCGGCCCATGGTCGCGGCGGCGTGCAGGCCGTGGCCGACCACGTCGCCGACGACCAGCGCGACCCGGGCGCCCGGCAGCGGGATCACGTCGAACCAGTCCCCGCCGACCCCCGCCTGGGCCGGCAGGTAGCGGTGGGCGACGTCGACGGCGCTCTGCTCGGGCAGGGCCCGCGGCAGCAGGCTGTGCTGGAGCGTGACGGCCATCGTGTGCTCGCGCGTGAAACGGCGGGCGTTGTCGACCGACACGGCGGCCCGCGCGGTCAGCTCCTCGGCCAGCGACAGGTCGTCCTCCTCGAACGGACCCCGCTCCCGGCCGCGCCAGAAGCACGCGACGCCCATCAGCACGCCCCGCGCCGTCAGCGGCACCGCGATCAGCGAGCCCAGGCCGAACTCCAGCACCGCCTGGGTGCGTTCGGTGTCCTGCCGCCGCCACCCCGCGTCGGCCGCCAGCTCGGGCACCAGCGTGGAGCGCCCGCCGACGAAACCCTCCGCCTGCGGGGTGCTCCCGGCCCACCGGACCAGCTCCCCCCGCGGGTACAGCGGCGAGTCGTCCCTGATCCCGTCGACCGAGACCCGCCGCAGCTCGACCGGCTCGCCGACGGCCGGCGTCCGCGGCTCCTCACCGCTCAGGACCGCCTCGGCGAGGTCGACGGTCGCGAAATCGCAGAACTCCCGGACGGCCATCCCCGCGAGCTCGTCCGCGGTGCGCCGCACGTCCAGCGTCGTGCCGATGGCGACGCTCGCGTCGTAGAGCATCCGCAGCCGGCCGCGGGCGGTCTCGGCCCGCCCCGCGAGGGCGCGCAGCTCGGTGGAGTCGCGCAGCGTGGTGACGCTGCCGGCCGGGCCGTCCCCGCTGTCGGTGGGCCGGGTGTTGACGGCCAGCAGGCGCTCGCCGACGGGGAGCACCTCGTCGCTCACCTCGCGGCCGGACACCAGCAGTTCGGCGGTGCGCGCGGCGAGGCCGAGGTCCGTGACGGCGCGCCCCTCCGCGTCGGCGGGCAGGTCGAGCAGCCGCCGCGCCTCGTCGTTGGCGAGCAGGATCCGGCCGTCCCCGCTGACGATCACCACGCCCTCGCGCACCGCGTGCAGCACGGCGTCGTGGTGCTCGTACATCCGCGTCATCTCCTCCGGCCCCAGGCCGTGGGTCTGGCGCAGGAGCCGCCGCCCCACCAGCGCCGTCCCGCCCGTGGCGACGCCGAGCGCGACGGCGCCGGCCCCGAGGACGACCGGCAGCTGGCGGTCGATCGCGCTGCTGACGTTGGCGACCTTCATCCCGGAGGACACGATGCCGACGACAGCGCCGTTGGAGTCCTCGACCGGCACGACGACCTGGTACTCCTGGCCGAGCGGCCCGTGCACCTGCTCCACGGTGACCTTGCCCTCCAGCGAGGGACCGATGGTGCCGACGAACTTCTTGCCGATCAGCTGCGGCTCGGGGTGGGTGTAGCGGATGCCGTTGCGGTCGGTGACCACGATGAAGTCGACCATGGCCGCCTTGCGGGCCGCCTCGGTCAGCGGCTGGAGGACGGCGCTGGGATTCGGCCCCTCCATCGTCGCCACCAGGCCCGGACCGTGGGCGAAGCTCTCGGCGGCGGCGAGCGAGCGGTCACGGGCCGCGTCGAACCGGTCACTGCGGGACTGCACCAGCAGCGCCACGACGGCCACCACCACGAGCAGCAGGACGATCAGCACCTGGAGGACGAACATCTGGCCGGCGACGCTGCGGATCCCCAGCACCGACCGCGGGCGCCGCGCCGGAGGTTCCCGCGGTACCGGATTCGGGTGTCGCCGCTCCCGGCGGCCACCCGGTCGGCCCGGGGGCAGCCGGGGCGTGGGGCCCTGGTCCGCGGCCATACCCCCATGATCCCGCCCCGGGCGCGGGCGGAAACGTCGGACGGGAACGTCGTGCGGGCCGGCGCACGGGCTCAGCGCGGGACGGACCGGACCAGCAGCAGCGCCACGTCGTCGGTGCGGTGCTCTCCGTGCCCGGCCCGGTCGATCAGCGCGTCGGCCAGCCGGTCGAGCGGCTCTGCGCCGCGCCGGGCCAGCGTCGCGACGAGGCCGGCCAGCGCCCGGTCGGGATCGGCCCCGGGGGTGTCGACCAGGCCGTCGGTGTACAGGACCAGCGTGGTGCCGACCGGCAGGGGGACGGAGATCTGCGGGTACTCGGCGGCCGGGTCGACGTTCAGCACCATCCCGACGTCCGGCTCCAGCACCTCCGCCCGGCCGTCCGGCCCGTACAGCAGCGGCGCCGGGTGCCCGGCGTCGGCCAGCCGGGCCTCGCGCCGGGCGAGGTCGACGCGCAGGTAGGCGCAGCTGGCCAGCAGCGCCGTGTCCAGGTCGGCCAGCAGGCGGTTGGTGCGGCACAGCACGGTGCCCGGGTCGGCGTCGGCGGACGCGAAGGCGCGCACGGCGGTGCGGACCTGGCCCATGAGCGCGGCGGCGTTGACGTTGTGGCCCTGGACGTCGCCGATGACGACGGCGACGTCGTCGGGCCCGACCCGCAGGAGGTCGTAGAAGTCGCCGCCGACGTCCATGCCCTCGGTGGCGGGCAGGTAGCGGGCGCGGACGTCCAGGCCCGGCACGGCGGGCAGCGCCCGGGGCAGCAGGCTCTCCTGGAGGCCGTGGGCCAGGCCGAGCTTGGTGTCGTACAGCCGGGCGCGGTCCAGCGCCTGGGCGATCAGCCCGCCGAGGGAGGTGAGGACGGCCCGCTCCTCCAGGTCGAAGCGGTGCGGCTCGGCGAAGGCGAGCACGCACGTGCCGATCAGCCGGCGCGAGGTCACCAGCGGCAGGTAGGCCCACGCGGCCATCCCGTCCTGCGTCTCGTGGCGGCCCGGGTAGAGCCGCTCCAGCTCCGCGCGGCTCTCGAAGTAGGCCGGCACGGCGTGGGTGGAGGCCCGGACGCCGGGCGTCGGCTCGGTCAGCGGGGTGCCGTCGAACTGGTCGACCAGGCCGGGCGGGTAACCGCGGTGGCCCGCGATGCGCAGCCGGCCGCCCTCGGCCAGCAGCACCGCCACCGCCCGGCCGCCGAAGGCCGGCACGATCTGCTCGGCGACCATGGCCACGACGTCCTGCACGCTGATCGCCTCGGTCAGCGCGCTGGCCAGGTGGAGCAGGTGGTACAGCGCGCCGGGCCGGGCCTGCACCGCCCGGTCGGCCGCCGTGCCCGCGGGCCGCTCCCGGCGGGTGCCGGCGACGGCGGTGAGCGGGGCGACGGGGGCGACCGGGGCGATCCGGACGGTGAGGCCGGTCGGGTCCGGGAACAGCTCGAACGACAGCCGGCGGTCCGGCGGCCGGACGGCGACGAACGCCGCCGACTGCCCGCTGATCACCGCCGCCCGGCAGTGGTACTCGTACACCGGATCGCGCAGCCACGGCAGCACCGCCCACGGCCGCAGGCCCAGCAGCCGCTCGGCCGGCTCCCCGAGCAGCTCGGCGGCGGCCGGGGTGACGGCGGCCAGCCGGCCGTCCAGGTCCAGCGCGCAGAGGCCCTCCGGGAGCCGCGCCGCCATCGCCGCGACCGGCTCGACCGGACGCCGCTCCGCCACCGCCGGGCGCGGGCCCGGGCGGACCGGCCGCCCGGCGTCGGCGGCCTCCGCCACTACCTGGGCCAGGCGTCCGGCGAGCGCGTCGAGCGCGCCGCGCTCCCAGGGCGACAGCTCGGGGGCGTGCGCGGCGGGCCACAGCACGAACAGGGCCCCGTACGTCGTCCCGCGCGCGACGAGCGGCGCGGCGGCCAGGCAGAACGCGTACGGCATCGCGACCGCGACCCTCGGGTACCGGCGCGCCAGCTCCTCCGCGCCGGCCACCCACACCGTCCGGCCGCCGCGCACCGCGTCGACCACCGGGATCGGCGCGGTCATGCCGATGTGCTGCCACGGCCTGGTGAACTGCCGGACGGCCCCCAGCGTCATGGCCAGTTCGAGCACCTGCCGGTCCTCCGACAGCAGGTAGACCCCGCCGAGGTGCGCGCCGAGCCGCTCCGGCGCCGACCGCAGGACCTGCCCGACGGCCTCCAGGCCCGGCTCCGCCGCCGTCCCCGCGTCCTCGGGGGACGCCTGCCGTGCCACGCCCATCACGATTACCCCATTCGGCCGACCGGCCCCCTCCCATAGTGGCCCGGCCGGGCGCCGTACGTCCCGTCGCCGCCGGGAACCACTGCGGACCCCGGCTACCGGATCCCGCCCGGCGCCGCCCGCGGCGCCGCCTCCCTGCCTCCCCGACGCCCCGGACGGCGTGACCACCACCGCCGACGACCCGACTGCCGAACCCCGGCCGGCACCGCCCTGCGCCGTCCCGCACGCCCCGACCGGCCCGGCCGCCCTTCTACCGGATCCCGCTCGCCATCCCCCGGCCGGTCGCCCTGGCCGCCCCGGGCCGCCTGCTGGTCTGCGGAGGGCAGCCCCAGCCGACTCGTCGACGCCCTGGTCCGGCGCGACCTCGCCGGCCGCGTCCCGCACGAGCAGGACGAGCGCGCCGTCCTGATCCACCTCACGGACGCCGGCCGCGCCCTGGCCGCCCGGCCGGGCGAGGCGGGCGCCCGCCTGACGGCAGAGGACGTCGAGACCCTCACCGCCCCGCTGCCCACCCTCCTCGACGGCACGGACGCCGCCCGGGCCGTCCGCAGCCGCTTCCCGCGCCAGGGAGCCGGCCTCCGGCCAAGAGGAAGGGGGCGGCGGCATCTGCCACCACCCCCTGGTCACGCCCCGTCGGTCAGGCGCCGCCGCTCAAGCTCCGCCGGCGATCTGGCCGAGGCCGGTCCAGCCGTCCGGGCCGCTCGGGTCGCCGCCGTTGTTGGCGTAGGCGGTGACGTGGCCCGCCGGGTCGGTCCTGAGGTAGTCGGCGTGGGTGTCGCCGGTGAAGTCGACGAGCTGGACGCTGGTGTGATCGGTGGTCACGCCGGTTGCGGTCCGGCCGATGTACTGCCAGCCGCCGTGGCCGTCGCCGCCCCGGTTGAGCCACGTGGAGACGGAGCCGTCCGGGTTGATGACGTGGTAGTCGGCCTTGCCGTCCCCGTCGAAGTCGGCCAGCCGGACCCGGCTGCGGTCGGTCGTGACACCCGTGGCCACCTGGCCGAGGCCGTACCAGCCGCCGGAACCGGCCGGGTCGCCGCCGCGGTTGAGGAAGACGGTGACCGAGCCGTCGGGCTTGATCAGCCAGTAGTCGGCCTTGCCGTCGCCGTCGAAGTCGGCGAAGCGCACCTGGTCCTGGTCCGTGGTCAGACCGGTGGCCACCTTGCCGATCGGCTGCCAGCCGCCGGAGCCGGCCGGGTCGCCGCCGCGGTTGAGCCACACGTTGACCGAACCGTCGTCCTCGATGGTGACGTAGTCGGGCTTGCCGTCGCCGTCGAAGTCGGCCCAGCGCACCCGGCCGCTGTCCCCGGCCTCGGTGCCGGCGCGCGGGACGGCGGGGCGCGGCGCCCAGCCGTCGGCGACGACGCGGTCGAGGGCGGTGTGGAAGACCTGGGCCATCTTGCGGTAGCCGTCGTCGTTGGGGTGCAGCTGGTCGGGCAGGTCGTGGGCGGCGTCGAGGTCGGCCGGGTCCACGTAGCGCACGTGCCGGCCGGCCTGCTGCCGGTCGGCCTCCAGGGCGGCGATCGTGCGGTTGAACTCGGCGGTCTGCTGTTCGAGCCCGGGCGTGGCGGTGAGCAGGCCCTGGATGACGACGGTCACCCGCGGCTTGTCGGTGTAGATGCGGTCGACGAGCTCGGACAGCGCGGTGGCGGCCGTGACCGGGTCGGTCTTGTCGAACTTGACGTCGTTGATCCCCAGGTGCAGCAGGACGACGTCCGGGTCGGCCGCGGTCAGCCACTGGTCGATGCCGGCGCGGATCTGCCGGATCTTGTAGCCGCTGTGGCCCTCGTTGTCCGGGTCCACCTGGGTGCCGGAGGAGTTCGAGCCCACCATGTCGATGGTGTAAGGGGACTGGTGCGCGGTCAGGTCCATCAGCGGCGCGCGGTAGCCGTCACCGCTGCGGCTGCCGGCCCCCCAGGTTATGGAGTCGCCGAGCGGCATGACCTTGATCAGTGGAGGTGAGGGCCGGGTGGCGGCCTGGGCGGTGGTCGGGGCCAGGCCGAGGCCGACGCCGGTCACGGCGAGGAGCGCCGCCAGTGCCCGGGGAACGCGAGGTTTCATGGCAGGGAGTACGGCCTTCGAAAGGGGCCGGCGCGCTGGCCGGCCGTGGGGTACGTGGTGCACGAGGTGGGCCGGCCGCTCCGCGCGCCGTGCGGCGGGGGGAGCGGCCGGGCGTGGGGCGACCGGGGTGACGGCCCGGCC
>NZ_JBHWGV010000038.1:0-1685 GCF_042732955.1 Kitasatospora sp. NPDC059747
GGGGCCCATGATGGCGGTGAACTCGCCCTGCGGGAAGTCGACGGTGACGTTGTCCAGGGCGACGACGCGGGTCTCGCCCTCCCCGTAGACCTTGTTCAGGCCGGTGGCGCGGGCGGCCGCCCGGCCGGTGCGGACGGCGGTTGCGGTCGACGAGGTCACGGGGTGCTCCTTGCGGGTAGCGGATTCGTACCTCCATGCTCCGCCGCGTGATCATGGTCTATCGTCGCTCCGCCGGACGGTTGGCCCGACCGCCCCTGGGCGTACGGGTGTCCGGCGCCCTCCTCCTGCGGTATGACACCGACCCTGAGGGCGGGGTGGTGGCCTGAACCGGTGTGCTCCGTGGCCGGATCTCGAACTGTTCGTCAGATGGCAAGGAAACATGACAACTTCCCGGGCTGGGAACATGCGAAAGGGTGAGCCGGGCGACTAGGCTCAGGGGTGGTTCGCAGGACGCCCGGATGGTGGAACGCAGACACGGGCAGCTTAAAACTGCTTGGCCGCGAGGCCGTGCCGGTTCGAGTCCGGCTCCGGGCACCGCTCGACGCGCGGGGGCGCCGCCGGCGTCCCCGCCGAGCGTCCTCCCGATGGATCATCCTCGCGGCGTATCCCGATATTTTTGCCAAGCCATTACCCTGGGTCCGGGGCGGTGCAGTGCCGCCACGGAGGGAATGAGCAATGAGAAGCAGCAACCCGGTCTTCTCGCGGGAGGGTTCCTTCACCCGCGAGTCCGGCTACGCGGGGTTCGGGCCCACCGCGCAGGCCGGGGGTCCGTACGGCAACAACCCCTACGCGAGCGGCCCCTACGCCCAGCAGCAGCCGGGCCAGGCCCCGCTGAGCGACGAGCAGCTGTACGCGATGTACAACGGCCCGTCCGCCGGCCCGCTGGCCACCGGGCGGATGACGCTCGACGACGTGGTCGCGCGCACCGCCATGACGCTGCTGACCCTGGTCGCCGCCGGTGCGGTGGCCTGGTTCGCGCTGCCGTTCGAGAACTTCGGCGTCGCGATCGGCGCCAGCCTGGTGGCCATGGTCGTCGGCCTGGTCGTCTCCTTCAAGCGGAGCGTCAGCCCGCCGCTGATCCTGCTGTACGCGGCCCTGGAGGGCTTCGCGCTCGGCGCCGTCACGCACGCCCTCGACGTCAAGTTGCCGGGCATCGCGATCCAGGCGGTGCTGGGCACGGCGGCGGTCTTCGCGGCGATGCTGTTCGCCTACAAGAGCGGGAGGATCCGGGTCACCCCGAAGTACACCCGGATCGGCATCGCGATCGCCATGGGCTTCGTGCTGCTCATGCTGGTCAACGTGATCGCGCTGGCCTTCGGCGCCGACCTCGGCCTGCGCTCCGGCCCGCTGGGCATCGTGGTCGGCCTGATCGGCATCGGCCTCGGCGCCTTCTTCCTCTCGCTGGACTTCGCGGCCATCGAGGAGGCCATCGCGCAGGGCGCTCCGCAGAAGGAGGCCTGGCGGGCCGCCTTCGGGCTCACCCTCTCGCTGGTCTGGATCTACGTCGAGATGCTGCGCCTGATCGCCATCCTGCGCGGCGACGACTGATCGACGACCCCGGCGAGGGATCCCGCCACCCACTGCCGCGGGGCGCCCGACGGCAACCCGCCCGGGTGCCCGGGGGGGGGGGGGGGCCGAGGCGGGTGTGTGTGCCCCCTCGTTGGCGTTGTTATTATCCAAATAGG
>NZ_JBHWGV010000038.1:1695-11871 GCF_042732955.1 Kitasatospora sp. NPDC059747
TGTATCTAGGTCTTTATGTGGCGCTTGAGCGCATTCGTGGGCGCCCACGATTTATCTACCACCCCGGGGTGGTACCCCCCCCCCCCCGGCCGCCGGCCCCGGGAGCACACCGCTCCGGGGCCCGGCGGCGTTCGGGGCCCGTAGGGCGTGTCTTTCGCCCTAGGCTTCTCGGTATGCATGACGTACAGCCCCTGGTCGAAGCCGTCGACTCCCTGGCGGATCGTTTCCGCTCGCTGCCGCAGAGCAAGCTGCTGGGCGCCGTGCCCGGACACGCGTCGCGGGCGGCGGCCGTGCTGGCGCTGGCGCGCCGGCTGGCGGCGCTGGGCGGCGCCGCGGAGGGCGGGCCGGAGCGGGACTTCCCGGACGCGGGCCCGTTCGCGGTGGGGGACCAGCTGGCCGTCGCCGGGCACGACCTGGCGCTCGCGCTCGCGGCCCTGCCGGAGGACGCCGAGGTGGCGCTGCCGCGGCAACTCGGCGGCCCCGCGCGGGTGTCCGAGGTGCTGGCCGGGGCGGTCGAGGCGGTCGGCGAGACGGCGGCGCTCTGCGCGTAGGCGCCTCCCGGGCGCGCGCGAATGCCGAAGGCCGCCCGGGTCGGTAACCCCGCTGACCCGGGCGGCCTTCGGCGACGTGCTTCGACGCGCGGTGAGCGGGTGTCAGATGCTGGCGACCACCCGGTCGGCGAGGACGTAGACGGCTTCCTCGTCGGTGGAGAACGTCAGCGAGTACGAGCCGGAGAAGCGCGAGCCCCCCAGCAGCCGGACGTGCTCGCCGGCCCGGACCGCGTCGATCAGCCGGTAGGCGGCCTCCCGGTCGCCCGGGGCCACGCACAGCGTGGTGCCGTCGGCGAAGGCGTACACGTCCAGCGTGCCCAGCGGGCCCGGGCGCACGTCGATCAGGGCGACGCCCTCGTCGGCGAGGGTGGCCAGCCGGGTGTCGGTCCACTCGCGGGACGGCGCCTGGCTGGGCACGAAGTCGGGGTGCGAGGGGTGGCGGCGGGGGTCCGGCGCGGCGACCGGGGCGTCCTCGACGGCCGGTTCGGCGTCCAGCAGTCCGGCCTCCAGGCCGGTGGCGATCAGGTCGGCCTCGCGGCGGGCGCGGGCGTCACCGGAGGCCTCGGCGCCGGCCGGGTGCCCGGGGCGCAGCGGCGCGCCGCCGTCGGTGCCGGGCTCGGCCGGGGCGGTGCCGCCCTCGGTGATCAGGTCCTCCAGCGCGGAGCGCAGCGCCTCGCCGAACTCCGGGTCCATCGTCCCGGCGTTGTCGGCGGCGTCCTGCGGGCCGGTGGGGCGGGGGAAGAAGAGCGGCCACTCGTCGGTGCCGGAGAAGGCGCCGGTGAAGGGCGAGTCGAACAGTGGCGCGTCCTCGGCCGCGCGGGCCTCCTGCTCGGCCCAGAACGCCCGGGCCTCGGTGATCTCCCGCTCGCGGTCGGCGGCGAGCGCCTCGGTCACGGCCCGGCGTATCGCGGCCTCGTCGACCGCGGCCGGCGCGGCCTGGGCCGCGGCCTGTGCGTCCAGCCGGCGGGAGAGCCCGCGCAGGTGGATCAGCACGGCGGCCGACACAGTGATCAGGATCAGCAGCAGGATGGTGTAGACGGCGCTCACGGAACGTACTCCTAGCGAGGAGCGGAACGGGGTTACCTCTCCACACTGCCGCATGTGGGGGTGTGACCGCAGTGGCGAATGTCTAATTCGTCCCGGACTTTCGCCCTTGTCCCCAAATTGTTAAGTAGTACCGTTCTACGCTGCGGAGTTGATCCGCTCCGCAGTGTCGATTTCCGGGTCGGAAACGAACCGGAAGAGGGCCGGATCGACCTCGCGGTGTGATCCGGCCCTCAATTACTGTGCGTCACTCCAAATGGGTGGTCCAGACCCTTCCGGGGGTGCGGCGGACGGCAGTTGGAGGTCGGCGGGGGTCAGCTGAGGCGCTCGATGACCATCGCCATGCCCTGGCCGCCGCCGACGCACATGGTCTCCAGGCCGAACTGCTTGTCGTGCCACTGCAGGGAGTTGATCAGCGTGGTGGTGATCCGGGCGCCGGTCATGCCGAAGGGGTGGCCGACCGCGATCCCGCCGCCGTTGACGTTCAGGCGGTCCAGGTCGATGCCGAGGTCCCGGTAGGACGGGATGACCTGGGCGGCGAAGGCCTCGTTGATCTCGACCAGGTCGATGTCGCCGATGCTCAGGCCGGCCCGCTGCAGCGCCTGCTTGGAGGCCTCGACCGGGCCGTAGCCCATGATCTCGGGGGAGAGGGCGCTGACGCCGGTGGAGACGACGCGGGCGAGCGGGGTGATGCCGAGTTCGCGGGCCTTGGTGTCGGACATGATCACCAGTGCGGCGGCGCCGTCGTTCAGCGGGCAGCAGTTACCGGCGGTCACCGTGCCGTCGGGGCGGAACACCGGCTTCAGGCCGGACACGCCCTCCAGCGTGACGCCGGCGCGCGGGCCGTCGTCCGTGCTGACCACGGTGCCGTCCGGGAGCGTCACCGGGGTGATCTCGCGCTCCCAGAAGCCCGCCTTGATCGCGGCCTCGGCGAGGTTCTGCGAGCGCACGCCGAACTCGTCCTGCTCGGCGCGGGTGATGCCCTTGAGCGCGGCCAGGTTCTCGGCGGTCTGGCCCATCGCGATGTAGGCGTCCGGCAGCAGGCCGTCCTCGCGCGGGTCGTGCCACTCGCCGCCACCCTCCTCGGCGCGCTTGGCGGTGCGGGCCTGGGCCTCGTCGAAGAGCGGGTTCATGGTGCCGGGCATGCCGTCCGAGGTGCCCTTGACGCTGCGCGAGACGGTCTCGACGCCCGCCGAGATGAAGACGTCGCCCTCGCCGGCCTTGATCGCGTGCAGCGCCATGCGGGTGGTCTGCAGCGAGGACGAGCAGTAGCGGGTGATCGTCGCGCCGGGCAGGTAGTCCATGCCCATCTGGACGGCCACGATGCGGGCCAGGTTGTGGCCCTGCTCGCCGCCGGGCAGGCCGCAGCCGAGCATCAGGTCGTCGAT
The DNA here is from genome assembly GCF_042732955.1 of Kitasatospora sp. NPDC059747. Taxonomy (NCBI): domain Bacteria; kingdom Bacillati; phylum Actinomycetota; class Actinomycetes; order Kitasatosporales; family Streptomycetaceae; genus Kitasatospora; species Kitasatospora sp. NPDC059747. The sequence continues at coordinate 4,679 of NZ_JBHWGV010000038.1, forward strand.
GTCGCGCGGGTCCAGCTGCGGCACCTTGGCCAGCGCGGCCTGGATGACGTGGGCGGTCAGGTCGTCCGGGCGGACGTCCTTGAGCGAGCCCTTGAACGCCCGGCCGATCGGCGAACGGGTGGCGCTGACGATGACGGCTTCGGGCATGACGGGCTCCTCGCTGGCTTGACGGCGGACTGGCGTCCGGGAGGAAAGTTACCGCCTGGTAGGTCAGGCGTCACCAGCACCGGCGTGTGAGCTGGCCGACGTGTCCCCGGGAGCGGCGGGAGGCTCCCCGGGCAGCCCGGCACCCGGTGCGCCGACCGCCCACGCGCCGGGCAGGCCGCCCCGCAGGCGGTTGCGCAGCAGCGCCCACCGGCGGGTCGCGCCCTCGGCCTCCACCGCCGCCACCTCGGTGCCCGCCCGGCCCGCCGCGGCCGCCGCGGCCATCGCCACCGGCAGCACCGTCTCGGCCCGCCCCGGACCGGCCGGGTGCTCCTCGTCCGGCCACAGGCCCAGCGTGGCGCAGACCGACGGCAGGACGGCCATCGCGGCCGTCGCGTAGCCCTGGGCGGACGGGTGGTAGCGGTCGGCCGCGAACATCTCGGGCCGCGCGGCGAACTCCGGCCCCAGCAGCGAGCCCAGCGACACCGTCCGGCCCCCGGCCTCCACCACGGCGATGGTCTGGGCCGCGGCCAGCTGCCGGCTCAGCCGGCGGGCCACCCAGCGCAGCGGCGGGCGCACCGGCTTGATCGTCCCGAGGTCGGGGCAGGTGCCGACCACCACCTCGCAGCCGTTCGCCCGCAGCGCCGCGACGGCCTCGCCGAGCTGGCGGACGGCGAGCTGGGCCGGGCTGTGGCGGGTCACGTCGTTCGCGCCGACCATGATCACGGCGACGTCGGGGCGGTGCGGCAGCGCCTGCTCCAGCTGGCCCGAGAGATCGGCGGACCGGCCGCCGGAGCGGGCCGCGTTCACCAGCCGGACCGGGCGCTCGGCGACCGAGGCGAGACCGGCCGCGAGCAGCGCCCCCGGGGTGTCGCGGGAGCGCAGCACGCCGAGGCCGGCGCCGGTGGAGTCGCCGAAGACGGCGAGCACGAGCGGCGGCTGCGGTCCGGTGGCGGCGTCCGCGAAGGCCTCGCCGTAGACGCCGTCGGCCTTCGGCGGGTCGCCTTCGAGGATGCCGATGGCCTGGATGGCGAGTCTGCCCTCGGTCAGCAGCAGCCCCACCAGGCCGACCCCGAGCAGACCGAGGCCGCCGCCGCCGTACGCCGCGGCGGTGGCGATCCGACGGGCCACCCGGGCCCGAGAAACCTGTGCCCCTGGCATCCGGTGCCCCCTTCGCGTCCTCGTGCCGCCCCCTCCAGGGGCCACGAAATGTCTGCACGGCGTTCTTACCCGGTTGGGGGGTGCGGCTACCGGCGGCGTGGGCCGATCGGTGGGGGCGCGGCGGCTGCCGGCGGCGGGAGGGGAGGTGGGCCATTGGGGGCGGTGTGCACGAGGGGAGGGCCGGTGCGCCTGGCACGGCCTAGGCTTTGCCCTACCGAAAGCACTCGCATGCCCATAGACCGGGAGGACCCCCGTGCGGTACCACAACTCGATCATCGACCTGGTCGGCAACACGCCGCTGGTCAAGCTGAACAAGGTCACCGAGGGCATCAGCGCGACGGTGCTGGCGAAGGTCGAGTACTTCAACCCCGGCGGCTCGGTCAAGGACCGCATCGCGATGCGCATGATCGAGGCCGCCGAGGCCTCGGGCGCCCTCAAGCCGGGCGGCACGATCGTCGAGCCGACCTCCGGCAACACCGGTGTCGGTCTGGCGATCGTGGCCCAGCAGAAGGGCTACAAGTGCATCTTCGTCTGCCCCGACAAGGTGTCCACGGACAAGATCAACACCCTGCGCGCCTACGGCGCCGAGGTGGTCGTCTGTCCGACCGCCGTCGCCCCGGAGCACCCGGACTCCTACTACAACGTCTCCGACCGCCTGGTCCGCGAGACCCCGAACGCCTGGAAGCCGGACCAGTACTCCAACCCGGACAACCCGGCCTCGCACTACCACTCCACCGGCCCGGAGCTGTGGGAGCAGACCGACGGGAAGATCACCCACTTCGTCGCGGGCGTCGGCACCGGCGGCACCATCTCCGGCACCGGCAACTACCTGAAGGAGGTGTCCGGCGGCAAGGTCAAGGTGGTCGGCGCCGACCCGGAGGGCTCGGTCTACTCGGGCGGCACCGGCCGGCCGTACCTGGTCGAGGGCGTCGGTGAGGACTTCTGGCCCACCGCCTACGACCGCAGCGTCGCGGACGAGATCGTCGCCGTGTCCGACAAGGACTCCTTCCAGATGACCCGCCGCCTCGCCAAGGAGGAGGGCCTGCTGGTCGGCGGCTCCTGCGGCATGGCCGTGGTCGCCGCACTGGAGGTCGCCAAGAAGCTCGGGCCGGACGACGTCGTCGTGGTGCTGCTGCCGGACGGCGGCCGCGGCTACCTGTCGAAGATCTTCAACGACGACTGGATGGCCGACTACGGCTTCCTGCCCTCGGCCACCGACGAGGCCCACATCGGCGAGGTGCTGGCCCGCAAGGAGAGCATCGAGCAGGGCGGCGTCCCGCAGTTCGTCCACATGCACCCGAACGAGACGGTCGCCGAGGCGGTCCGGGTGCTGCGCGAGTACGGCGTCTCGCAGATGCCGGTGGTCTCCCCTGGCGCCGGCCACCCGGACATCATGGCCGGCGAGGTGATCGGCTCGGTCGTGGAGAAGCTGCTGCTGGAGGGCATCTTCGCGAAGGAGATCGAGCTCGCCGACGCGCTGGACAAGGTGATGTCCAAGCCGCTGCCGGTGGTCGGCTCGGGCGAGACGGTCACCAACCTGATGACCGTCCTGGAGAAGGCCGACGCCGCGGTTGTGCTGGTCGAGGGCAAGCCGCAGGGCATCGTCACCCGGCAGGACCTGCTCGGCTTCCTGACCGGTCGCGCCGCGCACTGACGCTCCGGCGCGCCCGGGCACCGGTGGCGCGCTGACGCGCGGTCACCGGGCCGCGCCCGCCGGACGGATGTGCAGGATTCGTCCACGGGCGAAGTGGTACACCGGCGTCACCTCCCCGCATCACGCGGTTAACAACGCTCCGGCATGGTTGTGTCAACGGCAACAAGCCGAGCGAGGCGACAGTGACCGTCCGGGAGCGGCTCCCCGGTGGTCGCGGTCGGCTCCGGACACGTCGGGCGGCCCTGACTCGGCCGGCCGTGTCCGCTCTCCCCGACCGCTTCGCGGAGGGAGGGGCACCGCTGCGGGAGGCGCCGTCGTCCCGCCCCTGTCCGGCTCCGGCCGGTCGACAGGGTGAGCGGCGGCTCCCGCAGCCGCCACCGCGCCGGTCGGCGCGACTCCGTGGCTCCCGGGTGGGGGAGCCCAGGCGGAGTGCGGTCGGGGCCGGTCCTTCTCCGAGGGACCGGCCCTTCCCGTACGCTCGCACGCATGACCAGCACTGAAACGACCGGCCAGGACGCACCGCGCTACGTCCGGCTCAAGATCGAACTGATCGCGGAGATCACCGACGAGGGCGCCCTCAAGGCGGCGGCCCTGGAGCAGGTGGCCGGCGACGACTACCTCGACGACGAGGAGCGCGCGCAGTCCGTCGAGGCCATCGAGGTGGACCCGTCGGGCTCGCTCGCCCACTTCATCGACCCGGTGGCGCTGCTCGGCGACGTGCCGGGCGTCGAGCTCGCCTCGGCGACCTGGGAGTCGGCCCAGACCGAGTTCGACCCGGACAACGAGGAGTGGGACGAGTACGCGGTGGAGGAGTCCGCCGAGTAGTCGTCGAGGACCACGGCTGCGGAAACGCCCGGCCCGCGCACGCGGGGGCCGGGCGTTTTGGCTCCGTACGGAGGCCGGCTGGGTCATCTCATAGGATCGCTTACCCTTCGGTGGTGGAACCGTGAACGGGCATATTGCGTTTCTGTATCCGTAATGCCCGGGATGATCAGCAGGGAGAACGCGACGTGACGGCACGCGACGGTCAGGGCCGGTCGGCCGGGGGCAACTGGAGCCGGCGCGGTGTACTCGCGGGCCTCATCGGGGCACCCGTCCTCCTGCTCGCGGCCTGCAACGACACCAAGAGCGCCGACGCGGGCGGTTCCGGCGGTGCCGGCGGCTCCGGGGGCGGCACTCCGGGTTCCGGCGGGAGCGGCGCGCCGAAGACCTCGACCGCCGTGATCACCGTCAGCCCGGCCGACGGCACCACCGCGGCCAGCTTCAGCGACCCGGTCAAGGTCACCGTCGCCAACGGCACCCTCGGCACCGTCAAGGTCACCGACTCCACCGGCAAGGAGCTGGCCGGCCAGCTCGCCTCCGACGGCACCGGCTGGACCTCCGCCACCGCGCCGGTCAGCGGGACCAAGTACACCGTCGCCGCCACCGCCACCGACAAGGACAAGCTGGAGGCGGACGCCAACGCCGTCTTCACCACCGCCACCCCGGCGAACACCTTCGTGGGGTACTTCACCCCCGAGGACGGCTCGGTCGTCGGCGTCGGCATGCCCGTCTCGATCAACTTCAGCAAGCCGGTCACCGACAAGAAGGCCGTCCAGCAGGCGATCACCGTGGTCGCCGCGCCCGGCGTCGAGATCGTCGGCCACTGGTTCTCCAGCACCCGCCTCGACTTCCGTCCGCAGGAGTACTGGGCCAAGGGCACCAAGGTGACCGTCCAGCTGCGGCTCAAGGACGTCCAGGGCGCCAAGGGCGTGTACGGCACCCAGTCCAAGGACGTGAGCTTCACCATCGGCCGCGCGCAGACGAGCGTCGCCGACCTCTCCACCAAGAAGCTCACCGTCACCACGGACGGCCAGGTCAGCGCCGTCTACAAGATCTCCGGCGGTGCGCCCGACCACACGACGTGGGGCGGCAAGATGGTCATCTCGGAGCAGTACACGCAGACCCGGATGAACTCGCAGACCGTCAACCTCGGCAGCGAGTACGACATCGCCGACGTGCCGCACGCCCAGCGCCTCACCACCTCCGGCACCTTCATCCACGGCAACTACTGGTCCCCGTCGTCGATCTTCGGCGGCCAGAACACCAGCCACGGCTGCGTCGGCCTCCAGGACGCCAAGGGCGCGGCCGACGGCGGCACGGACGGCTACAAGTTCTACAAGTCCTCGATGATCGGCGACGTCGTCGAGGTCGTGAACTCCGGCGACAAGACGGTCGCCCCGGACAACGGCCTCAACGGCTGGAACATGGCCTGGGCCGACTGGAAGGCCGGCAGCGCGGTCTGATCCGCGCCACCCGGGCACACCCGTTCCGGAATTCCTCCTCGGGCGGACCGAACCTCGCGGTCCGCCCGAGGAGTCAGACGGGTGTGAAACGCGAGCAGAGACAGCGACAGGACGCCGAGTTCAGCGCGTTCGTCGCCGGCAACGGCCGCCAGCTGCTGAGGCTGGCCGAGCTGCTGACCGGCGACCCCCACCGGGCCCACGACATCGTGCAGTCGGCGCTGGAACGCGCCTACCTGCACTGGCACCGGATCACCGGCGACGACCCCACCGCGTACGTCCGCCGGATCGTCGTCAACCAGCACCGCGACTGGTGGCGCCGGCTGCGCAACCGCGAGCTGCCCACCGACCGCACTCCGGACCGGCCGCTGGCCGAGGACCTCGCCGAACGGCAGGCCCAGCGGGAGCTGCTGAACCGGGCCCTGGGCACGCTCACCCGCAGGGAGCGGGCGGTCGTCGTGCTCCGGTACTACGGGGACCTCACCGAGGGCGCGATCGCGGCCGAACTGGGCATCGCCCGGGGCACGGTGAAGAGCACGCTGCACCGGGCGCTGTCGAAGCTGCGCGCACTGCCCGAACTCGCCGACCGCTCCGGCGGACCGGCGGGCCTCCCGACGCACATCGAGGTGACGGTATGAGCTTCGAGGACAGACTCGGAGAGCTGCTCAGGAACGAGGACCCGGACGCGGCCGGGCCGGACCCGGCACCGGTCATCGCCGCCGCGCTCCGCCGCCGCGCCAGGCGCAGGGCGGGGACCGGGGCGGCCGTCCTGGCGGTGGCCCTCGTCTGCGGGACGGCGGCGGTCACGGCGGGGAACACCGGGCCGGCCGGCCCCGCGAGCGCGGCGGGGGCGACCCCGTCGGCCGGCGGGCCGACGCTCGCACCGGCCACCTCGGGCCCGACGGCCGCGGCGGGCCCGGTGGAGCTGCCGTCCCCGGTGGTGAAGCAGGTCGCCCCGGGGGAGCCGGTGCAGGTCGCCGCCGACTTCCGGATCTCGGTGACCAGGACCGAGCGCTGTGACGAACTGGCCGACGCGGACGGGAAGTTCGTCGCCGCGCCGGTCTGCCGGGACGCCACGGGCGACAACCTCTCGCACGACGGGCCGGTCGTCTACTGCCAGATGAGCTCCACGCTCCAGCGCGACGTCGAGCCCTGCATGTACCTGGGGCCGGCTCCGGCGAAGATCGTCAAGTTCGTGGCAGGCGTGCCCGTCCCCGCGACCCTGGTCGTCACTCCGGGCATGGAGGGCTGGACGGCCTTCTACTTCACCGGTCCCAGCTCGATCCCGCGGAAGCTGCCGGGGGCGCCGCGGGTGCCGACCGACCCGATCGGGGTCTACGACGCCCAGGGCCGGCTGCTGGCCTCGTCCGACGGCACGGCGCCGGACGGGTCCCCGCTGCACGTACCGTCCGTGCGCTGAGCCGTGTGCTGAGGCGTGCGTCGAGCGAGCCCGGGCGGGTCAGCGCTTGGCGTAGTCGGCGAAGCCCTGCCAGTCGACGATCACGCAGGGGTCCTCGCCCAGGATCCAGGCGTCGTGGCCGGGCGGGCAGATCATGAAGTCGCCGGGGCCGAAGTCGGCCTGTTCGCCGTCGTCCATGACGATCCGCATGCGGCCGGACACCACGTAGCCGAGGTGGGCGGCCTGGCAGCTGTCGGTCTTGGCGATCGGCTTCACGTGCTTGGACCACTGCCAGCCGGGCTGGAACACGGCCCGGCCCACCGGGCCGGCGTCCAGGTTGACCAGCCGCAGCTCGCCCGAGCCCTCCTCGAAGGGGCGGATCTCCTCGGGATCGTCGAAGTTCTTCCTGACCAGACCGGACATGGCAGGCTCCTCTCCCCGCGGGGGGGCGCGCCCCCCGGGGCGGGGGGGGGGGCGGGCCCGGGGGGCCCTGGCCGGGGCGCCCCGGGCGGGGGGCGGGGCCCCCCGGGGGGCCGGCCCCCGGGGCGGGGCC
>NZ_JBHWGV010000038.1:11881-18102 GCF_042732955.1 Kitasatospora sp. NPDC059747
CTCGCGGGGATCGTCGACGTTCTCCCTCACCCGCCCGCACAGGGCAGGCACCTCCCCCCGCGGGCCGCCCCGGCCGCGGGGCGGGGGGCGGGGCCGTCCCTGCTGGCCATTCCAGTCTGCGCCCGGGCCGGGGCCCGGTCACCTCGGGTGGCCGGGCCCCGGGGCCGTCGCCGGGCCGTCAGCCCTCGGTGCGGGCCACACCGATCGGGCAGGAGGCGCCGGTGCCGCCGAGGCCGCAGTAGCCGTTGGGGTTCTTGGCGTCGGAGAGGTACTGCTGGTGGTACGGCTCGGCCGGGTAGAACGGGCCGGCCGGTGCGATCTCGGTGGTGATCGGGCCGAGGCCGAGCGCCATCAGGGCCGGCTGGAAGGCGTCCCTGGTGGCCGTCGCGGCGGCGGCCTGGGAGGGGGAGTGGGTGTAGACGGCGGAGCGGTACTGGGTGCCGACGTCGTTGCCCTGGCGGTTGCCCTGGGTCGGGTCGTGCGCCTCCCAGAAGGTCTTCAGCAGCCGCTCGTAGGAGACCACCGCCGGGTCGAACACCACCCGGACCGCCTCGGTGTGCCCGGTCAGCCCGCTGCACACCTCGTCGTACGTCGGGTTCGGCGTGTGGCCGCCCTGGTAGCCGACCAGCGTCGTCCAGACGCCGGGCACCCGCCAGAACGTGCGCTCGGCGCCCCAGAAGCAGCCCAGCCCGAAGTCGGCGACCTCCAGGCCCTCCGGGTACGGGCCGGCCAGCGGGTTCCCGAGGACGGTGTGCGGCTCGCGCAGGGCGAAGGCCGGCGACTCCCGGCCGGGCAGGGCCTGGGCGGCCGGGACGAGCGAGGTCTTGTGGCGGTTGAACAGCACGGCCTGCTCCATCGGGGTAGGGAGGGTTGCGCAGGGTTCAACGCGGGGAGGCGCCGCCCCATTCCGTCCCGCCATTCCGGCGGGCGCCCGGGCGAACGGCCACTACGCTCGACCTATGACCGAGCACCAGCTTCCCCAGGGCTTCGAGACCCTCGCCATCCACGCGGGTCAGGAGGCAGACCCCCAGACCGGGGCCGTCGTCACGCCGATCTACCAGGTGTCCACCTACAAGCAGGACGGGGTGGGCGGCCTGCGGGGCGGTTACGAGTACAGCCGCAGCGCCAACCCGACCCGCACGGCGCTGGAGGAGTGCCTCGCGGCGCTGGAGGGCGGCGCCCGCGGCCTCGCCTTCGCCTCCGGCCTCGCCGCCGAGGACACCCTCCTGCGCACCATCCTCAAGCCGGGCGACCACATCGTGATCCCCAACGACGCCTACGGCGGCACCTTCCGGCTGTTCGCCAAGGTGCTGACCCGCTGGGGCGTCGAGTTCTCCGTCGCCAACACCCAGGACCTGGCCACCGTCCGCGCCGCGCTGCGGCCCAACACCCGCGCGGTCTGGGTGGAGACCCCGTCCAACCCGCTGCTGGGCATCACCGACCTGGCTGCGCTCGCCGAGATCGCGCACGGCCACGGCGCGCTGCTGGTGGTCGACAACACCTTCGCCAGCCCGTACCTGCAGCAGCCGATCTCGCTCGGCGCGGACGCGGTCGTGCACTCCACCACCAAGTACATGGGCGGCCACTCGGACGTCGTCGGCGGTGCGCTGGTGCTGGCCGACGCGGCCCTCGGCGAGGAGGTGGCCTACCACCAGAACGCGATGGGCGCCGTCTCCGGGCCGTTCGACGCCTGGCTGGTGCTGCGCGGCATCAAGACGCTGGGCGTCCGGATGGACCGCCACAGCGCCAACGCCGAGCGGGTCGCCGAGCTGCTGGCGAGCCACCCCAAGGTCAGCCAGGTGTTGTACCCGGGCCTGCCCGAGCACCCCGGCCACGACATCGCGGCCAAGCAGATGAAGGCCTTCGGCGGCATGGTGTCGTTCCGGGTCGCGGGCGGCGAGGAGGCGGCGGTCGAGGTCTGCAACCGGGCGCGGCTGTTCACCCTCGGCGAGTCGCTCGGCGGCGTGGAGTCGCTGATCGAGCACCCGGGCCGGATGACCCACGCCTCCGCGGCCGGCTCGCCGCTGGAGGTCCCGGCCGACCTGGTCCGGGTGTCCGTCGGCATCGAGTCGATCGACGACCTGCTGGCCGACCTCAAGCAGGCGCTCGGCTAAGGGCGCTCACTCGCCGGCGAAGGCGCCCGAGGGCGTGGCCGCTACGGCTGGTGGCCGTGCCGGTCCGCGGTGTAGGACTCCATCGCGAGGTTGAAGCGGGCCAGCAGCGCGCAGAACGCGTGCTGTTCCTCCGGGTGCCAGCCGGCCACCAGGCGGCGGGTCAACTCGGCTCTGCCGTCGCGGACTTCGCACAGCCGGTGGGCACCGAGCGGGGTCAGCGCGAGGCGCACGGCGCGACGGTCGGCCGGGTCCTGGACCCGGCCGACCAGCCCGGCCGCCACCAGCGGGGCGACCTGGCGGGTCACCGTGGAGGAGTCCACGCCGAGCGCGTCGGCCAGTGCCTTGACGTTGGCCGGCCCGTGCCGCTCCAGGCGGTCGAGCAGCAGGTAGGCGGCCCGGTCCAGCGCGCCGAGGCCGTCGGAGGTCCGGACCTGTTCCATCCGGCGGGCGAACACCGCTAGCTGGTACTGGAGTTGGCTGTGCACGGGGTCGGTGCGGTCGGTGGCCTGGGGCGAGGTCGTCGTCATCGCGGCTCACGATCGTCGTGCGGTGAGGGAGGCTCAGAAGCAGCAGATTACGCGGGCGGGGCTGGCCCGGGAACAGTCCCGGCATGCCGGATTGCCGGCCGCCGCCGCCGTAGGCTGGCGGTATGCGCAACCTGCCGATCACCCTCGACGACGTCCGCGGGGCCCAGAAGATGCTGGCCGGGGTCGCCCGGGTGACCCCGATGGAGGGCAGCCGCCACCTGTCGTCGCTGATCGGCGCGCCGGTCCACCTGAAGTGCGAGAACCTCCAGCGCACCGGCTCGTTCAAGCTGCGCGGGGCGTACGTGCGGATCGCGGGACTCACGCCGGTGCAGCGGGCCGGCGGAGTGGTCGCGGCGAGCGCCGGGAACCACGCCCAGGGGGTGGCGCTGGCGGCCTCGCTCCTGGGCGTCCGCTCGACCGTCTTCATGCCGGTGGCCGCGCCGCTGCCGAAGGTGGCGGCGACCCGCGACTACGGCGCCGAGGTCCGGCTGCACGGCAGCACGGTGGACGAGGCGCTGCAGGCCGCGCAGCAGTACTCGGAGACGACCGGCGCGGTCTTCATCCACCCCTTCGACCACTGGGACGTGGTCACCGGCCAGGCCACCGTGGGCCTGGAGATCCTGGAGCAGTGCCCCGAGGTGCGGACCATCCTGGTCGGCGTGGGCGGCGGCGGGCTGCTGGCCGGGATCGCGGCGGCGGTCAAGCCGCTGCGGCCGGACGTGCGGGTGGTCGGCGTGCAGGCGGCGGGCGCCGCCGCGTACCCGCCCTCGCTGGCCGCCGGGCGGCCGGTGTCACTGGAGCGCTTCGCCACGATGGCGGACGGGATCATGGTCGGCCGCCCGGGGGACATCCCGTTCGAGGTGGTCAACATGCTGGCGGACGGGATCCGGACGGTCTCCGAGGACGCGCTGGCGCGGGCGCTGCTGCTCGGCCTGGAGCGGCTGAAGCTCGTCGTCGAACCGGCCGGGGCGGCCCCGATCGCGGCGCTGCTGGAGCAGCCGGGCACCTTCGACGGCCCGGTGGTGGCCGTCCTGTCGGGCGGCAACATCGACCCGCAGCTGATGCAGCGGGTGCTGCGGCACGGGCTGGCGGCGGCCGGGCGCTACCTGTCGCTGCGGGTGCGCCTCGCCGACAAGCCGGGCGCGCTGGCGGACCTGCTGGGCGTCCTGACCAGGGTGGACGCGAACGTGCTGGACGTCGCGCACGTGCGGACCGACCCGCGGCTCGGGCTGACGGAGGTCGAGGTCGACCTGCACCTGGAGACCAAGGGGCCGGAGCACTGCGCGGTGGTGGTCGGCGAGCTGCGGGACGCGGGGTACGTCGTCGGCGCCTGAGGGTGCTCCGGCGGCCGCGGGGGCGGGTCTTTGAAATCCCTTGACGCGATATATCGTGAGCTGCCAGACTCGCGATACATCGCGTTCCCTGTCCATGGGCGAAAACCGAGTCGCCCGCGTTGCCGCACTCGGGGCACAGTGGGACAGATCGCCCATTTCGTCCGAGGAGATGAGGCAGGCCATGGCGCCAGCCATCCAAGCCGAGAACCTGGTGAAGACCTTCGGCGACGTACGAGCCCTCGACGGCGTCAGCCTGGACGTCCCCGAGGGCACGGTGCTCGGGCTGCTCGGCCCCAACGGCGCCGGCAAGACGACCACCGTGCGCGTCCTCACCACCCTGCTGCAACCGGATTCCGGGCGGGCCGTGGTCGCCGGGGTCGACGTGCTCAAGCACCCCAACCGGGTCCGCAGCCTGATCGGCCTCTCCGGTCAGTACGCCGCCGTCGACGAGTACCTGACCGGCTTCGAGAACCTCCAGATGGTCGGCGAGCTCTACCAGATGACGGCGCGTGACGCGAAGGCCCGCGCGCTGGAGCTCCTGGAGTGGTTCAACCTCACCGAGGCCAAGGACCGCACCGCCAAGACGTACTCGGGCGGCATGCGCCGGCGCCTCGACCTCGCCGCCGCGCTGGTCGTCCGGCCGCCGGTGATGTTCCTCGACGAGCCGACCACCGGCCTCGACCCGCGCAACCGGCTCGCGCTCTGGGAGGTCATCGAGACCCTGGTCGAGCAGGGCACCACGCTGCTGCTCACCACCCAGTACCTGGAGGAGGCCGACCGCCTCGCCCACGACATCGCCGTGGTCGACCACGGCCGGGTGATCGCCCGCGGCACCGCCGACCAGCTCAAGGCGCAGATCGGCGGCGAGCGCATCGAGGTCGTCGTGCACCGCGCCGACGACGTCCCCGCGGCGGTCGCGGCGCTGTCCGGCTACGCGCTCGGCGAGCCCGCGGTCGAGCGCAACACCCGGAGGATCACCGTCCCGGTCAGCGGCGGCGCCCGGGTCCTCGCGGACGCGATCCGCGAGCTCGACGCCCGCTCGATCGAGATCGACGACATCGGCCTGCGCCGCCCGACCCTGGACGACGTCTTCCTGACGCTCACCGGGCACGTCGCCGAGTCCGCGGACGACGAGAACGGCGCGGGCGCCAAGGGCCGCGGCAAGGGCGGGCGCGGCAAGGGCGGGGCCGGCGGGGACGGCGGCGAGGGCCGGGACGAGCAGGCCGTCGCGGCCGGAACGGAGCGCTGAGATGACGACCGCCACCGAGCACGCGATCGGCGGGGCGGTGCCCCGCCAGCGCCGGGGTCTCTCCGCGACCCTGCACGACTCCTGGGTCGTCGCCAAGCGCAACCTGCGCCGGATGTCGCGGATCCCGGAGATCGTGGTCTTCGGGCTCATGCAGCCCGTCATGTTCGTGCTGCTGTTCTCCTACGTCATGGGCGGCGCGATCCAGATCCCCGGGACGCAGGCCAGCTCCAACTCCTACATCCAGTTCCTGATGGCCGGCATCTTCGCCCAGACCGTCACGTTCGCGACCGCCGGGGCCTCGGCCGGCATCGCGGAGGACATGACCAAGGGCCTGGTGGACCGGTTCCGCTCGCTGCCGATGGCCCGCTCGGCGGTGCTGGTCGGGCGCACCCTGGCCGACCTGGTCCAGACGGCGTTCACCGTGATCGTGCTGGCCCTGGTCGCGCTGGCGGTCGGCTGGCGGATCCACGACGGGATCCTGAAGGCGCTCGGCGCGTTCGTGCTGCTGCTCCTGCTCGGCTACGCCTTCTCGTGGATCGGCGCGCTGATCGGCCTGTCGGTGCGCAGCCCGGAGGCGGCCACCTCGGCCGGTCTGATCTGGCTGTTCCCGCTGACCTTCGTGTCCAACGCGTTCGTGCCGGTCAGCTCGATGCCGGGCTGGCTGCAGGGCGTCGCGTACTGGAACCCGTTCAGCGCCACCGTGCAGGCCTGCCGGGACCTCTTCGGCAACCAGGTCGGGCCGGTGGACAGCGCCTGGCCGATGCAGCACGCGGCGCTGGTGTCGCTGGCCTGGTCGGTGCTGATCACGGCGGTGTTCTCGTGGCTGTCGGTGCGCAAGTACCGCTCGGCCGCGGGCTGATCGCCGTCCGGACGTGCCGAAGGGGGGGCGGGGGGCGGGGCCCGCCCCCCCCCCCGGGGCGGGGGGGCGGGGGGGGGGGTGGGGGGCGGGGGAGAGACGCGGCGGGGGGGCGCGAGTGAGAAGAGCTACACCGGCCCC